>NZ_PNDU01000459.1:0-1050 GCF_005886635.1 Pseudoalteromonas sp. S558
ATTACAAAATCAACGAACCACAAAATAAATTTGCAAAAAAAAGCGTATCTCCAGGGTGAGCTATTTGAAGAATTCTGATCCAAAGTGCTTAAGTTACAGAAATAAATAAGTAACCTGAACTCTGGATAATAAATCTATCTCCAGCAGCTATTATCAGCGCTAACTGCGTTGAATTTACTTATCATACATAATGTAGAGCAATAACAACGTTCATTTTTTGTCGTTGTTATTGCTTAAGATATTATTGCTGATTGGTATAAGGAAATCAGCCTAGCGCCAACCACACACCTACTGCAACCATTAAGCTCCCAGCTATACGGTTCATCCATATAATGTTATCACCACGGGCTAAAAATAAACGCAGGCTTTTTCCACCTGTTGCATAAGCCAGCATACATAAAAATTCGCTCACCATTATTACGCTCAGTAGAACTAATAGCTGCGGGGCTACTGCATGCTCAACACTTATAAATGGTGGCAGCAAGGAAATCATAAATGCCCACCCTTTAGGATTCGCTATTGCGGTTACAAAACCCTGAGTAAAAAGCGAGCGCCTACTTACATCTTTAGGTTCTGAAGTATCAATCGACATTTTGCCTTTGGCTCGCCACATGTTAAAGCCAATATAAATTAAATACGCACCGCCTACCCATTTTAAAATAGCAAAGGCATCAGGATAATTTAGCATCACGCTTGCAACGCCTAATACAGCCGCTATGGCAACACTTGCTACACCTAATAGCTCACCTACCATCATCCATAATGTACGGCGCACGCCAATGCTCATACCTAAGGTCATGGCAAGGGTCATGCACATACCAGGTGTTATCGACACAAAAAAGAAGGTAGGAATAAAAACGGCCAGTGCTGCAACATCAATCATTAATTTACTCTTATATTAAAAGCAAAAACGCGGCTATAAGTAGCCGCGCTGTTACTTACTTATGTTTATTACTATTGCCCAGTACTTATCACTGATTCAGTAATTACATCTACCAGCTCAGCTGTATCACTTAGCAAGTACTTATCTAACCACTGCTCTTGTTCCCA
>NZ_PNDU01000460.1:0-329 GCF_005886635.1 Pseudoalteromonas sp. S558
CAGGGTTTTTTAGGCTGGGAAGAGAGGTAAGTGTTCTTATAGTACGACTATGAGGTATTACAGGTAATGTTGCTTTTATAGCGTGGGCGCTACGTGTTAAATGCCGACTTTAACACGTAGCGCGGTGATGATTTTTTGCATTTCTTTAATGCATTCTTTTAAATCTTCGTTTTGGTTTTGTAAAAAACCGATGTGGGTTCTATTGGTAACAACGACCGTTGTTATGACCACTATTTGCATAATGACAAATATAAAATCTTTTAAGTTTAAGTGTAAGCTATCCATTTTTAGCCCTCTTAACTAACGTTATAAACTGCGGTACGACGTTT
>NZ_PNDU01000461.1:0-3140 GCF_005886635.1 Pseudoalteromonas sp. S558
TAAGCAATAACAACGACAAAAAATGAACGTTGTTATTGCTCTACATTATGTATGATAAGTAAATTCAACGCAGTTAGCGCTGATAATAGCTGCTGGAGATAGATTTATTATCCAGAGTTCAGGTTACTTATTTAAGTGCTGATCATGAAAGCGTAAATGCTCTTCTATAAATGATGAAATAAAGTAATAACTGTGATCATACCCTTCATGAATAGCGAGCTGTAATGGGTAACCATTTATTTTTGCTGCAGCTTCCAACACCTCAGGCTTTAATTGATCCTTAAGGAAATCATCAGCACCGCCTTGGTCAACTTTGGCTGGAATAAATAAGGTCGCTTTACGCATTAGTTCACTCGAATCATAGCTTTCCCACGCTGTTTTATCTTTACCTAAATAGGCCGCGAAGGCTTTTTTACCCCAAGGGGCTTTTACGGGATTACAAATCGGGCTGAAAGCCGACATTGAGGAATATCGTTCAGGGTTACGTAAACCGATAGTTAATGCGCCGTGTCCGCCCATAGAGTGGCCACTAATTGCGCGTTTATCTGAAACAGGGAATGCCGCTTCAATAATATTAGGCAATTCATTTACTATGTAATCGTACATCTGATAATGGCGATTCCAAGGAGCTTGGGTCGCATTTACATAAAAGCCAGCTCCCATACCCAAATCATACGCTTCGTCGTTGGCAACCCCTTCACCACGGGGACTGGTGTCAGGAGCTACAATAGCAATACCTAGCTCTGCTGCTATACGTAAAGCGCCTGCTTTTTGCATGAAATTTTCGTCGGTACACGTTAAACCAGAAAGCCAATACAATACCGGTACTTTTTGACCGCTAGATACATGTGGCGGTAAGTAAATAGCGAAGCGCATTGCGCAATTTAATACTTTTGATTGGTGGCTGTATTGTTTATGCCAGCCACCAAAGCTTTTATTTACACTTATATTTTCAATCGTCATGGCAAAACCTCAAACGTTAGCTTTTTTCATTTTTAATATCAAATAGCTATATCGTTTTATTAAAGTGATTGTAATACCAATTTTATTAAAAAATTGCTTGTTTTAGCAGGTTACTTAGCACATGTACTGTGCTAAAAATGACTCATAAACATAAGTTAATATAGTAATTTCACTTTGTTATCGAGCCATTTACCTATTGCTATAGTTACTCATTTCTTAGTGCAATTGGTATAAGTATTTTCAATAATAAGTAGTACTTACAAAAGTACTACTTGCTGCTTACTTATCGAAATGAATAACAGTGCGGATACTTTCGCCTTTGTGCATTAAATCAAATGATTCGTTAATGTCTTCAAGAGCCATTGTATGTGTAATAAAATCACTTAATTTGAATTCACCAGCCAAATAACGCTCTACGTATTCAGGTAATTCTGTGCGGCCTTTTACACCACCGAATGCCGAACCACGCCATACTCGACCCGTTACCAATTGGAAAGGGCGGGTTGATATTTCTTGCCCAGCACCAGCAACACCAATCACAACCGACTCTCCCCAACCTTTATGGCAGCACTCGAGGGCAGATCGCATTAGGTTTACATTACCAACACATTCAAATGAGTAATCAACACCGCCGTCGGTTAACTCAACAATGACATCTTGAATTGGCTTATCGTAATCTTTAGGATTGATGCAATCAGTCGCCCCTAATTTTCTTGCTAGTTCGAACTTGCTTTCATTAATATCAATAGCAATGATACGACTTGCTTTAGCCATTGTTGCACCAATAACAGCTGACAAACCAATACCGCCAAGACCAAATATGGCAACCGTTGCGCCTTCTTCAACTTTTGCAGTGTTCATCACTGCGCCCATACCCGTTGTGACACCACAACCGAGTAAACACACTTCTTCCAATGGCGCGTCTTTATTTACTTTAGCAAGTGAGATTTCAGGTAGTACTGTGTATTCAGAGAACGTTGAGCAACCCATATAATGAAAAATAGGCTGACCGTCTTTATAAAAGCGTGTTGTGCCATCTGGCATCAAACCTTTACCTTGGGTTTCGCGAATTTTTTGGCATAAATTAGTTTTACCAGATAAACAAAATTTACATTCGCCGCATTCAGGTGTGTATAGCGGGATCACATGGTCGCCGACTTGAACACTTGTAACACCTTCACCAACTTGCTCAACAATTCCACCACCTTCATGGCCTAAAATTACGGGAAATATGCCCTCAGGATCATCACCAGATAAAGTAAATGCGTCAGTGTGGCATACGCCTGAAGCGATAACTTTTACCAGTACTTCACCTTTGCGCGGCAACATTACATCGACTTCTTCAATAGATAATGGCTGTTTAGGTCCCCAAGCAATGGCTGCTTTTGACTTTATAAATTTATCTGACATATTTATACTCACTTTTAATTTATCTGTAGGTTAATTTTTAATTCAGAGACAAGCATCTGATGTTTAAAGTTAGTTTACTCTCTTTATTTGATGATGATAATCCACTGAATTAGCAATTTACTTTTACCACTATGTAACAATTGGGTGTATTAGATTAATCTATCTAACCTGAACTCTGGTTAAGAGATTTACTAACATATTGAACCATAATGATATTTAAATTTATTTTTCTCTAACCAGAGGTTCTCAATAAATTCAACGCAGTTCGCGCTGATCATCGCTGCTGGAAATAGATTTATTATCCAGAGCAGAGTTCAGGCTATCTATTAAAAAGCGACTACTGAGGTTAACGGCTAAGCGATAGAAGCGTGCCGAGCGCAACTAAATCAATTGTGAACTTTTTATACAAAATTATGTAAGCAGGTTTAATGCTAATACCCTATAAAAGTCGACAATAATGTTGCTGTAATAATCGATTAGCAGCGCATTGGCTAATAGCTTAGTTGAGTATTTATGTGTTGCAAGTTAACACGAGGCATTTATTCCGCACCTTAAAAAGTACATTTAACCTGAACTCTGGTTAAGATATTTACTACACATTGAGTTATTGTGATATTTAGATTTATTTTCTCGAGCCAGAGATTTTCAGTGAAAGCAAGGCGAATTTACGTGTCAATAGCTGGCCTATTGCAAATAAATTCAACGCAGTTAGCGCTGAAAATAGCTGCTTGAGATAGATTTATTATCCAGAGTTCAGGTTATTTAAT
>NZ_PNDU01000462.1:0-756 GCF_005886635.1 Pseudoalteromonas sp. S558
TACCAAACTGCAAAAATATTTGAACAATTTATCGAATTAAATCACTCTATAACGTTGTTAAAAATTTTTTATTTAGAACAACTAGATACAAAAATTTTTGCCTAGTTCTAGCGCGATTTTCTTATCGTTAAATAGACCACATATATAAGCAGATTGGTATGAATATAATTAAATTTTTACAGACGATACTTTTTTGTAGCCTTCAGATTCAAGTTCATCATTTACACATTTTAATACGTAGGCATTAAGTTCTGTATTGCTTACGTCGTCATCTTTAGACCAGTTAACGCACATTTCTGTGTATTCTTTTATCATTTCGGCTGAAGCTGTTGGCGCGTCGTCTGCCACTGCGTAAGTTGCAGATACTGCAAATAAAGGCGCTACGATTAATGCTAGTAATGCTTTGTTCATTCGTTTATTCCTAAAAAATGGTATGACGATCGCAATACGCTTTCTCTCGTTAAGCGTAAGGCAATAGTGCCCAATCCAGAACAGTTCTGTTGGTAAGTTGATTTTTAATCGAATTTGAAATAAAAGAAAACGAAATATTTTTATCGTGAGGATGAGTGATTTATACATAACCTGAACTCTGGTTAAGATATTTACTAATATATTGAATCATAATAATATTTAAATTTATTTTTCTCTAGCCAGAGATTTTCAGTGAAAACAAGGCGAACTTACGCGTCAATAGCTGGCCTATTGCAAGTAAATTCAACGTAGTTAGCGCTGAAAATAGCGGCTTGAGAGAGATTT
>NZ_PNDU01000463.1:0-6033 GCF_005886635.1 Pseudoalteromonas sp. S558
AAACAAGGCGAATTTACGCGTCAATAGCGGGCCAACGTAGTTAGCGCTGAAAATAGCTGCTCGAGATAGATTTATTATCCAGAGTTCCGGTTAAGTATTATTGCGAATTGATATAAGCAGCTCAGAAGCGTAATTAAAAAAAAGGCAGCTTACGCTGCCTTTTTTTATTTTTCTTTGCTTGTACCCACTTCAACACGGGTTTTGAGCTTCTGACCTGGTCTAAAGGTCACCACACGACGCGCCGAAATAGGAATATCTTCACCTGTTTTCGGATTGCGGCCTGGTCTTTCTTTTTTATCTCGAAGATCAAAGTTACCAAATCCAGAGAGCTTAACCTGCTCGCCTTTTTCTAGCGCTGAGCGGATTTCTTCAAAAAACGCTTCAACTAAATCTTTGGCATCTTTTTTATTGATCCCGAGCTTTTCAAATAGGTGTTCAGCTATGTCGGCTTTAGTAAGCGCCATATCTAGTCCCTCAACGATGCATTAAACTGTTCGGCCAATTCGGCCACCACGTTATCAACTACTAGATTGATATCTTTCTCTTCGAGTGTTCTATCAACCGCTTGCAGTGTTAGAGCAATCGCCAAACTCTTACAATTTGGCTCAATACCTTTGCCCTTATACACATCGAATAAGTTTAGGTCAACCAATTGATTTCCGCCAACTTTTTCGATCGCGCTCAAAATATCACCAGATTGAACGCTGTCCGCCACTAAAATAGCGATGTCGCGGCGATTTGAAGGGAATTTAGACACCCCTTCTGCCTGCGGTAAATTTCTTTTTTCTATTGCTGACATTTCAATTTCAAAAACAAAAGTTGCGTTGTTGATATCTAACGACTTTTGAGTTTGAGGGTGTAAAGCACCAAAAAAACCAACCTTTTTGCCATCAATATAGATTACTGCTGATTGACCAGGGTGAAGTCCATCTGACTGCTCTGCTTTAATTTCAAAGCGAGTAACATCATTAGTAATTGCAAGTAATGCCTCAACATCACCTTTTAAGTCGTAAAAATCAACATTACGTTTTTCTTCAACCCAATGCTCGCCATTTACAAGACCCGTAATCACACCGCCAATAACCGGTATTTGGTAAACACCGTTTTCTGCACTTTCATCGCTTATAAATTTAAGACCATGTTCGAATAAACGAATACGAGGCTGTTGGCGATTTTGGTTATACGCTACAGATGCTAATAAACCCGGCATTAAACTCACGCGCATTGCCGACATTTCAATAGAAATAGGATGCGGTAATACCATTGCTTTACACTCTGGGTGTAAAATAGCTTGTGCTTTAGGATCTACAAAACTGTACGTGATTGCTTCTTGGTAGCCGCGAGTCACTAACGTATTACGAAACTTACTAAGCGCAATCGTTGCTTCGTTATGTGTCGTCATTTTAAGCTTTGCAGTTGGCGCAACATTTGGAATGCTGTTGTAACCGTAAACACGTGCTACTTCTTCAATTAAATCTTCTTCGATGCGAATATCAAAACGGTAGCTTGGTACATCAGCACTCCAGCTATCATTTTCTACTTTTACATCAAGGCCTAAACGCGTAAGAATATCGGTTACTTTAGCATCTTCAATATGATGACCAATAACGCGGTCTAAACGTGCACGGCGAAGACGTACTTCAGTCACTTTTGGTAGTTTGTCAGCTGCGACAGCTTCAACTACTGGACCTGCTTGACCGCCTACGATTTCAAGAAGAAGCGCTGTTGCACGTTCCATTGCATCGTGTTGTAGAGCAAAATCAACACCGCGTTCATAACGGTGTGAAGCATCAGTGTGTAAGCCGTAGCTACGTGCTTGACCTGCAATTGCTACAGGATTAAAAAACGCGCTTTCAAGTAATATATCAGATGTTTTATCTGTAACACCTGATTGCTCACCACCAAAAATACCCGCAATTGCAAGTGCTTTGTTATGATCGGCTATCACAAGTGTTGCGTCGTTTAATTTAGCGGTATTACCATCTAATAAAACAAGTTCTTCACCTGCGTTTGCACTACGAACTTTAATACCACCTTCAATGGCATTTAAATCAAACGCGTGCATTGGGTGACCAAGTTCAAGTAATACATAGTTAGTCACATCAACAACCGGATCGATTGAACGTACGCCGCTGCGACGTAGCTTTTCAACCATCCAAAGCGGTGTTTCTGCATCTAGGTTAATACCTTTTATCACACGACCAAGGTAACGAGGACATGCGTCTTCATTAACTAGTTCAATCGATACTTTGTCATCAATTGTTGGAGTAACCGCAGGGATATCTAATACATTTACGTCAATACTGTTTAAAACACCGACTTCACGAGCAAGGCCTTTAATGCCTAAACAATCACCACGATTTGGTGTTAAGTCAACATCAATAATATTGTCATCAAGACCTAGGTAATCACGTAAATCAGTGCCTACTGGCGCATCACTTGGCAACTCCATAATGCCGTCGCCTTCTTCGCTAATGCCTAACTCAACAAAAGCACAAAGCATTCCGTTTGAAGGTTGACCACGTAGTTTGGCTTTTTTGATTTTAAAGTCACCAGGCAGTACAGCGCCCACAGTTGCAACAGCAACTTTGATACCTAAACGACAGTTTAGCGCACCACACACGATATCAAGTAGCTCATCACTACCTACGTTAATTTTAGTAACACGCAGTTTATCAGCATCAGGATGCTGGCCACATTCAACAACTTCACCAACAACTACACCATTAAATTTGGCAGCAGCAGGCTCAACACCATCAACTTCTAGACCAGCCATTGAAAGCTGTTCCGAAAGAGCTTGCGTATCAATAGCAGGATTAACCCACTCTCTTAACCACTTTTCACTAAATTTCATTTTATTGTTTCACTCTTAACGGAACTGGTTTAGGAATTTTAAGTCATTTTCGAAAAATGCACGTAAATCGTTTACGCCATAGCGCAACATAGTTAAACGCTCTACACCCATACCAAAAGCAAAGCCGGTGTATTTTTCTGGGTCAATACCCACAGACTTAAGTACATTTGGATGTACCATGCCGCAGCCTAGTACTTCTAACCACTTACCGTCTTTACCCATAACATCTACTTCAGCTGAAGGTTCTGTAAATGGGAAGAATGAAGGACGGAAACGAATTTCCATATCTTCTTCAAAAAAGTTACGTAAAAAATCATGCAAAATACCTTTTAGCTCAGTAAAGCTAACATCAGTATCAACCATTAAACCCTCTACCTGATGGAACATAGGTGTATGCGTTTGATCGTAATCGTTACGGTATACACGTCCAGGTGAAATAATGCGCAGTGGTGGCTGCTCAGTTTCCATAGTACGGATTTGCACGCCACTTGTTTGTGTACGTAGTACTAATTTAGGATTAAAATAAAAGGTATCGTGATCAGCACGTGCTGGGTGGTGCTCAGGAATATTTAGCGCATCGAAGTTATGAAAATCATCTTCGATTTCTGGACCAGATTTAACTTCAAACCCTAACTCACCGAAAAAGCTTTCTATGCGTTCGATAGTTCGTGTGACTGGATGCAAACCGCCAGCTGGCATAACACGCCCTGGTAGAGTTACATCTATAGTTTCAGCCGCTAGCTTTTCTTCAAGTGCTTTACTTGCTAGCAATTCACGCTTTTCGGTGATAGCTGCTTGTACATCTTGTTTAGCTTGGTTTATAACTTGGCCTGCTTCTTTACGTTCTTCAGGTGCTATTTTACCTAACGTTTTAAGTAAGCTAGTGATTTCGCCTTTTTTACCAAGGTAATTAACCCTGATATCTTCTAACTGCGCTATTTCACTGGCACTGGCTACCGCCTCAAGTGCTTGCGCTAATATGTTTTCTAAGTTCATTCGATACCTGATCTTTCACAGAAGGTGATTGCTGTTAAGTAATAGCTTATGATAACTGAAAGCAGGGTCTAGATTCTAGACCTACTACAGCTTTAACGTTGATTTTATAAAAGGAATTGTTAATTTTCGCTGTGCGGCCATCGATGCATGATCTAATGTGTCGAGTACATCGAGTAAAGCACGCATATCACGGCTTAAGCGCGTCAATAAAAAACGTGCACATTCATCACTTAATTCAAGGCCACGCATATGAGCACGCTTAACAAGTGCTTGTGCTTTATCATCATCACTCATAGAGCGAATTTGAAAGGTTGTTCCCCACGTTAGGCGAGATTCTAAATCAGGCAGCGTAATATTAAGCATGCTAGGGAGTAAATCAGCAGTTACTACTAACATTTTACCGGGTTCGTTAAACCGGTTAAAAAAGTTAAATAATGCTTTTTCCCATGCATCATTTCCAGCCACTAGGTGTACATCATCAATACATAAAACATCAAGCGCTTCTAAACCATCTAAAACCATAGGTCCAAAATCAATCACTTCGCGCATTGACAATAACATATTAGATAAGCCACGCTCTTGTGCTTTTATACAGGTCGCATACAAAAGGTGAGATTTGCCTGAATCGCCTAACCCACATAAGTAAGTGTACTGGAACGCTTTTGCTAACTTTAGAAAACTATCCTTTAAATGATTAACCTCTAACGAATCTTCCCCACCGAAATACGATGCAAATGTTTCGTCATCCGGTAGTGTTACCGGTAATGCCATTTGCATAGGATCTGACGTTAACATTATGGCGTTACCCACTGATACTCTAGACTATTTTTATCGACAACATGGTAAAAGTCGCGTGGATCCTTGTAGTCCTTGAACGAAGATTCAAGTCCTAAACCTTTTTTAAGATCGGTAAGGTTTCCCGTGTGATTTAGTTTAAATTCGACAAACTCTGATGTTTTTCGAACAATTGTAACCTGAGTAACAACACTTAAATTCAGTAGCCTACGTTTCGCACGTTCAATATCAACAAAACTTTGTGTGCCTTTCAATGTTAATGTAGCCGTTGCTTGTTCATAATAAGCATTTGGATCAATAGCGTACTCACTTGCAAGACCACGCGCTAGCGTATCAATCATTTGGCTAACTATTTGCTGTTTATCGCCCGTTAATCGATTAGAATCAAATAAATCATCATTAGTAAAGCGCCAATCTAAAATCCAATTTTCGCTATCTGTTTCTTTATACATTCTTGCAGTAATACTTCGCTCAGCACTATAACGTCTAGAGGCTTCTTCTACTGGTTCTGAGAAATTACCCCACACCTCTGGAATACCCACTAAACGTCTGTCTTGTAAATCAAGCAAGGGAACAACTACCGGTAAACCACGACGCCCAGCTTTGTCATAAATTAACTGCTCTAATTGCGGGTAGCTTTCTTGAGTTACTAATTCTCTGCGCCAATTGTCTTCAATACCTAACCATATTGCAACTAACGGACGCTGTACTCCCCATAAAGGCAAGTTAAGCTCTTTAATTAATGCATTGATCTTTCGAGCTTCAAATTTAACCACGAGTTTTAATTGTCCATTTGCTCTCTCGTCATATTCAAATTTGAGCATATAATCGGAAATATCTTTCGTGCTCTGCTGTGCTTGCTTGTTTTGATCTGCAGTTTCGTCACCACTTACTTTCACTAAAACATTGAGCAAAGCTTTACGACTCGCTGCTAATCGGGTGTCTCGACTTTTATCATCTACTTTTAAAATATCTTGATATAGATCAGTTACTTCAACTGCCGAAACAGAAAAACAAAATAAAATGGAGATGGCGCTAATTAATAATCTATACACAGGCTGTTAGTTCTTGGTTTTAAACTGATTTGATCCTAAATCAAAGACAGTAACAAAGCAAAATTAAATTTGTTATCTAAGGAAATGAAAGTAATTAGCTTTTATAAAAAATAAAAAAAATTAAATATGAATAAGATAGTTAAGTGAGTAGTACGCTATTCACTTACGTTTAACTTTACTACACTTTTCAAAACGCGAACCTTTCCGGTTTAGTTAGATCATGAAGGTATTTAATGTAAGTACTTGATGATGTTATGGTATAGATTATTCGTTATTCGCTCGCATTTAACCTTTCTTCAGGCGTAAAAAATCGTTATACCAATTCCATTTATT
>NZ_PNDU01000464.1:0-8437 GCF_005886635.1 Pseudoalteromonas sp. S558
AACTGCGTAATAACTTATATGTGAGTGTTATTTAGTTATCGTTTATTGATTTATTATCAAGCAAAATAAGATAACCTGAACTCTGGATAATAAATCTATTTCAAGCAGCTATTTTCAGCGCTAACGGCGTTGAATTTACTTGTAATAGGCCAGCTATTGACGCGTAAATTCGCCTTGTATTCACAGAAAATCTCTCAACCAGAGTTCAGGTTAAATAATAAAAAGCCCCAATACATTAAGCATTGAGGCTTTTTCTAACGTTTAAAAACCACTTAAATTATTGAAATACTTTATCTACTTTTACTACTTCAATATTTTTTGCAGGAATTGCTAATTTATAATCAGCAATCACTTTATCTTCAGCCACTAATTCGGCAGGTTTATTAGTATTATAAACCATTGGTGAGGTTTGCTCAGACGCTAAACGTTTTTGCATATCAGCGCCGTCACCAGTAATAAATACATAGTGAACATTGTCTGTTTGTAAGTTTTCTTTAATAACGCGATTAACATCAGCAAGCGTTAGCGTTTTAAGTTTATTAGTTACGTAACTTACAAAGCTATCTGTGTTGTAAAATTCGCTATCAAGTGCGTAACCTAATTGGCGGTTTTGACTTGCAACCATTTGCGGCACAAAGTTAATTAAAAAGTTACGCGTAGCTTCAAAGTCATCTTCGCTCATACCATTTTTAATTAGCTTATCTAGCTCAAACAAAGCGGTACGTGTTGCAAAGTGCGCATCGT
Source organism: Pseudoalteromonas sp. S558 (assembly GCF_005886635.1). Lineage (NCBI taxonomy): Bacteria > Pseudomonadati > Pseudomonadota > Gammaproteobacteria > Alteromonadales > Pseudoalteromonadaceae > Pseudoalteromonas > Pseudoalteromonas sp. S558. The sequence continues at coordinate 745 of NZ_PNDU01000464.1, forward strand.
TATTAGAGCGAAGTGGGCGTAACCACACTTGAAATATTTGCTCAGAGCGCCCTAGGTTTGCATCAGGCTTGGTTTGAAACATACCACGTGGAAAATATTCAATGTATGCGTAATCGCCATAGTTCATGCCGCGAGTTTCACGAATGCGCTCATATAAAAAGCTGTTAGAACTACGGTGCTCACCAAAGTACGAACGCACAAGCCAAAGGGCTGTCCAGTCTTCGCTACTTCTAATTGTATCAATAGGGAAACCAAACGATACCGCAGTCGATTGTGCCGATTTTTCTACAATCGTTGCATGATGACCTTTAAGCACTGGCGCATCAGGAATACTTAAACGGCTTTGCTCACCCTTTGGTAGCGTTGCAAAATCGCTCATCATTTTAGCTTTAAGCTTTGCAGGTACAGCCCCAATTAAACCAACCGTGAGTTTAGATTGCGTAAGCTCGCTGTGATAAAACGCTTTAACATCATCTAGCGTCAACGCTTCTAAATCCGAAATATCACCGTAGTTGTAGCTTTCGTAAGGGTGATTTTTGTAAAGCGCACTGTATAGCACTTCTTTGCCTAGCTCTTCATCGTTAGATGCTTTTAAGCCTGATTTAATACCGTCGATCATTTCTTTTTTAAGGCGCTTAAAGTCGTCGTCTCTAAAACCTGGGTTTAGTAATTGATCGCTCACAAGTGTATACCACTGCGCCGCATTATCTTTATGGATACGCCCTTGGAACGACAGCATTTCTTTATCTATTTGATAGCCAAAGCTACCCGCAAGCGGATAAAGTGCTTTTTGAATATCTTTATAGCTTGTCGCCTGCGAGCCACCTTGTGCAAGCATCGCCGCAGTGAGCGCAGCAACACCTTTTTTGCCTTGAGGGTCGGCAGCCGCACCGGTATTGAATAAAAAGTTAACATCAATTAATGGCGAGCTATTCGTTTTATCAAGTACTTTAAATACAGGTGCCGCAGGTGCTTGTTCAAGCTTTGCAGTAAGCGCATTTAAATCAACTTCTTGCTCAAACCCTGGGGCTTTATCAAGTGCCGACATCGTTAATGTGGTACGGGCGTTATCGGTAAAGTATTTATTAGCAACGGCTTTAATATCTGCGCTGGTAATGTTATCTGATGATTTATACAGCTGGTTTATAACCTCTGGATCGCGCTCAAAATGCATGTAACTCGCAAGTGTTGAAGCAATTGCTTGCGATGAGTCTAAGCCATTTATAAAGCTGTATTTAAGGTTCGATTTTAAGTCACTTAACTTTTTCTCATCAACAAGCTCAGTGCGTGCTTTTGCATAAGTTCGGTTAATTGCATCGCGAGCAGTGGCTAAATCGTCTACGTTTTCTACTTTAACAAATACGTGTAATAAACCCGGATCTTTAGTCTCTGGGTTATAGGTAAACATTTGGCTGGCAATTTGTTTGTCGACCACTAGCTCTTGATATAAATCTGAATTATTTGAAAAATAAAGCTGTGAGATTAAATCAAGCGCCGCTCTGTCTTTTTTAGCAGGCTCCCACGCAGCGCCTTTGTACGATACAAGTAACCAATGCCCTGGTAGCGCTTCATCTTGCTGGTGCAAATATTTTGGTGCTTGTTGAACAGGCTCTGCTTTAATGTCAGCAACATAGTTACCTTTTTTCCAGCTGCCCCAATGCTTTTTAACCATTGCCATTGTTGCTTGTGGGTCTACATCGCCCACAATAACAAGTGACACATACTCAGGCTTATAAAACTTAGCAAAAAATTCTTTACCATAGGCCATTTGATCAGGCATGGCTTCTATGTCTTTAAAAAAGCCCATCGTGGTGTGTTTATACGTGTGCTTATCAAACGCTTCTTCGCGTACAGCGCTTAATAATTTACGAATTGGGCTCGCGTTGTTTTTTAAGTACTCACCTTTAACCGTTTGTGCTTCGGTTCTAAATTGCTCTTCGGTGTAGGTTAAGTTTTGAAAAATATCAGCTTCAAGTTCAAGTACTTTATCAAGATGCTGTTTTGAAAAATTTAAATGGTAGTTTGTAAAATCGTTCGTTGTATATGCGCGGTTATCAACACCTGAATTTTTTAATATGTCTGAATACACATCTTCAGGGTATTTTTGTGAGCCTTTAAACATCATGTGTTCAAAAAAGTGAGCAAAGCCTGTTTTGCCCTCTTCAACTTCGTTACGCGATCCAACCGATACCGGAATTTGCAGCGACACTACATCAGGGTAATCGGTTTTAACAACCATGACACGCAAGCCGTTTTCTAGCTCTTCAATTAAATAGTCTTGCGAAAAAACACGATCATCAGCTTTATTTACTTGTTCTTGTTGTGCTGTTGTTTGCGTGCTTTGGTTTTGTTGCATTGCGCAACCCGTTAACGCCAGCGATACCGCTAAGCTGGTTGCTAATAATTTAAATTTCATTGTTGTCCCTTTTTAAATTGAGCAAGTTTGTTGTCAGATTTAACTCTTTAATTATGCCCCAAAGCCAATAAATATAAGAGTCCCGAGGGGATTTATTATGTAAACAACTGTGTCAATTACACATTATGGGAACAATCACTATGAATAAATATCATGTTAGTTGAAAAACTTTCATTAAATAAATCTATCTAGACGTCTAAATGGCTGCTATATTAAATCCATCAGAACAAACTTAGCTGGAATGAGGATTATGGCTTTATCACTAAAAGAGAAGATAGTGGACACCAACCAAGGTGTTTACCTTATTGGTACTACCCCGCCTAAAATCGGCACCGATAAAGCGCAATTGAAAATCATTGCAGAAAAGCTATTAGGTCGCTTACACGAAATTGAATACGACGGCGTAATAATTTACGACATTCAAGACGAAAGCAGCCGAACTAATCAAGCCCGTCCATTTGCGTTTAAACAAACCGTTGATCCGCGTGAATACAGTCATTTACTACGTAATTTATCTGCACAAGATGTGATTACTTATAAAAGTGTGGCACAGCGTGGCGTAGGCGAATTTAAGGATTGGCTAAGTGAAACTAAAAACGACTACGATTTACAAAATGTTGTTTTAGTAGGTAGCCCATCATCGATAGGTGATATAAAGCTAAGCCTGCCAGATGCGTATAAAGCATTGGCTGAGCAATCAGATGATTTCTTTTTAGGTGGCGTTACTATTGCTGAACGCCATTCAAGTAAACGAAATGAGCACGAACGATTAATAGAAAAAACAGCACAAGGTTGTCAGTTTTTTATATCGCAAGCTGTTTACGACGCACAAGCCACTATAGAGCTAATTACTAGCTACGCACGTACGTGTAAAGCACAGGGTATTATACCTCAACGTATTATATTAACGTTTACCCCGTGCGGCGGCGAAAAAACCTTAGAGTTTATGCAATGGTTGGGTATCTCAGTGCCAGAGGCAACTAAATGGCGCATGCTTGATGCAGACAATACATTAAGCGAATCAGTCCGTATTTGCCGCGAAAATCTCGACTTAATACTTAAAAGCTGTGCGCATTTAGATGTACCGCTGGGCTTAAATATTGAAAGCTTAACAAACCGTAAAGAAGAAATTGACGCGTCAATTAATTTATACCGTTTATTAAAAGCCATTATGGAATTGAACCTTGCGGAAAAGCTAATAGCTTAAAAGCTAGGTTAGAGCTAATTAACACCCTTCTTGGCAAGCCTCATGGCTTGCTTTTTTATGTCAGTTTTTTGAAAAATAAATTAATAAATACAAGTAAAAATTTTCAGCTTAAGCTATTTATTGAAGGTGTTTTTGGTTATTACTCTCAAGCCTTTTTAAGGCAAACCCCATAGAGGAGCACATAACACCAAAAATTATTCCCTCATTAGATATAAATCTAAAGTGAGGAAAAGCATCAAATAAGCTTATTATGACTAGAGATACAATAAAGCCGATACCTGAATACATTAACCAAACTCTTGTAGTTAAGTTTATAAAAAAATTTCCCTTTCTATGTTGAACTTTACATAGATAAATTTGATAAGAGGTAGCTTTTCTTACGTTTTATCTACATAAAGTAAATAATTAGACTTCTCAATATTTTGAATTTAATCTGCTATTCAACTGAATATAAAGATAATAAATAATAAGCTACTTACTCTTAACAAGCCTATTACTGTACAAGTCTGCTACTGGAAAAATCATTTTATAATCGTCCCAATTTAAATTCCCATCTACAATTTTATAATTGAGAAAATGCCTTCTCTGTTTATAAATATCATAATCTGGGTGCCCAACAGAGAAAATAAATGGATGAAAATCAACCAAACATTTATGCCCATCACTAAAATATATCTCTAAAATATGATCAGCTATGGGTTTTGAATTAATTATCGATAATTCCAGCATTAAGCTCCTTTTTACATTTTAGCTTTCATAAATCAGATTCAAGTACACTATCAATGCCTTCTCGCATATCAATTGATAAATGATATCGTTCTGATTCTTCATCGAGCTCAAGCACAACAAACCCACAATTAAAAAACTTTTCAGCTTCTTCATATTGCTCATACGACCAATGAAAATAGCGCATTAAAAAGACTAAAGCTGTAATACCATGTGTACTAATAACAAGACTATCGGTCCAATTATCTTGAGAAAAATCGCGATACAGCGTTTCTAAAAACGTAGAAATTCGATCATATACATCTGCACCTGATTCACCATTTTCTATACGATAAAAAAAGTAACTATGTCTTTTGCGATCTTCATATTTAAGGCGAGCCTCATCTTCTGTATAAAAATTCCCCCAATCTTGTTCACGTAATCTAGGATCTTCTTTATATTTAATATTACTTTTTAGCTCAGAGGTGATTAGCTCAGTTGTTTGCCTTGCTCTGTTATAAGGTGAGGACCACACAGTTACATTTTTATTTGCTAGCAGTTCGTTTAGTTTTACACCCGTTTTTATACATTGCTCTTTACCTGATTCAGTTAAATTAACTAAATGATCAGGAGTATGCTCATACATCCCTTTATCTATGTTTGCTTGAGATTGCCCATGACGAATAATAATAATCTGCTTAGGCTTCATTACGCCCTCCATGCTCTATAATAAATATCTATATAAATAAGCTCTTGATGAATGATTAAAACATAAAAAAGAACTTATTATTTTAAGGTTATTTCAGAAGAATTTAACCACTGGGCACATAATATTCAACCCCTAATTGATGTAGTTACATTAATTAATAAGTTAAAAGGAAACAGTGATAAATACAATTTTTCATAATACCTTTTTTGCTAATTAAAAATGAATTGAGTAAAGTCAACTCAAACTACGTAATTAAATTTTAAGTTATTTTTATTACTGCGCCTTTTTAGGGAGCTTATACGCTTGTTTATTTTTATACATTGCGTGGTCTGCATCATTTAATAGCGCTTCAAAGGGCTGCTTTTGTTTATTAGTAAAACTATAACCAATACTAAGCGATAAATCGCAAACGTCTTCTTTGAGTAAGGCTTTTGAATACTCAGTCGAAATTTTATCCATGATGTAGTTAATCTTGCTTTTATCGCTTACTTGCATTACTGCAACAAACTCATCGCCACCTAAGCGCCCTACTATATCAGCATCTCTTAAATGCGTTTTTAGCGTATCTGCCAATATAATTAAGGCTTTGTCGCCCACTTCATGTCCGCAGGTGTCGTTTAATTTTTTAAAGTCGTTTATATCGATAAACAAACAACACACGTCAAAGCCTAAACGTAGCGCTAAGTTAAGTTTTTGCTGGGCTAATAAGTTAAGTGCTCGGCGATTATAAATATTCGTTAATGAGTCTAACATGGCTATTTCGCGCATTTGCTCATAGCTATACACAAGCGCTAGGTCGTCTTCAATCAAATCACGTAGTTGTTCTATGAGTTCAAAATATTCATCGGTATAGCTTGTTTTCTGAGTGTCTTTTAAGCATAGCGTGCCAAATACTTCGCCTTCAGGCCAATGAATAGGTAAACCTAGGTAGGATTCAACACCATCTTCAACTACTTCTGGTAGGGTGTTCCATGCATCGTTATTGCTTGCATCATTAACATATAAAATATTTTTAGTTTCAGCTACGTGGCGACAAAAAAGAGGTGTTTGAGGAGGGAGTATAGGATTGGTCTCAAAGTTAGAGCCACCTTCGTTACTTCTAATAACAACGCGATAGCCTTTGCTTGTTGCCTGAACTATATAACCAGACGGGGCTGAAAAAAGCCCCGTTATAAGGTCGATTTTTTTGCCATTTATGCAAAGATATTTGGCCATCAATACCAGAAAATGCCCATTGATCAGTTTCAAACATTACGTTACCTCGGCTATGTATTAGCTCCAGTATAGGCAAAAAAGTAAAGGAAAAGCTATTATTTACGGCGTCTACTTGGCTCTCTTTTTCCTGTAATACGTTTTTTATCGCGATCTTTTCGCGACTTATTAGTATTTTTACGATTATCTTTTGGCTTTTTATTTGGATCAGGCTCATAGCCTTCTAACCACTGTGGAGTTAAACGCGTATCGAGTAGCACTTCAATTTCTTCTAGCAGCCATTGCTCATCAAGACTTACCAGTGACATAGCAAGGCCTTGTTCGCCCGCTCGACCGGTACGCCCAATACGATGCACGTAGTCTTCTGCTATGTATGGCAGCTCAAAGTTAATGACGTATCTAAGTGTAGAAATATCTAAACCACGTGCCGCTACATCAGTAGCAACAAGTACACGAGTAGCGCCTTCTTTAAAGTTTTGTAGTGCGCGGTCACGTGCGCCTTGCGACTTGTCACCATGTATTGATTCGGTTTTTAAACCGTCTTTACACATTTCTTTAGCGAGCTGATCAGCCATTTGTTTTGTGCGAGTAAAAATAAGCACTTGGCGCCAGTTTTTCATGCCAATCATGTGCGATACAAGTTCGCGCTTACGGTCTTCATCTACAGCGTAAATAACTTGATCTACTTCAACTGCGGCTGAGTTGCGCTTATCAACTTCAATTAGTTCTGGATTTTTAAGTAATTTTTTACTCAGTTCAAACACGCTGTCATCAAACGTAGCTGAAAAAAGTAAAGTTTGGCGATCGCCCGGAATATGACGCAATATACGTCTAATTTCATCAATAAAGCCCATATCAAGCATACGGTCTGCTTCATCAAATACGAGCGAATCTACACTTGAAAGTACGACGCTACCTTTAACTATATGATCGAGCAGACGCCCTGGTGTGGCCACAATAACTTGCGCTGTTTTAAGCGCTTTTATTTGTGGGCCAATACTTACGCCACCATACGCCAAAGCACCATTGATATTAGTGCCTTGTGCATATTTTTCAAAGCTGGCAAATACTTGCTGAGCAAGCTCTCGCGTTGGCGTTAAAATTACAACGCGGGCAAGTCCTGACTCATCTTTTTTGGGGGAATTTAAAAGCTTATGTAGCAAGGGTAAAACAAACGCGGCGGTTTTACCTGTGCCTGTTTGCGCACTGCCCATTACATCACTTCCCGCTAAAATAGGCGGAATAGTTTTAATCTGAATTGCGGTAGGTTGAGTGTAATTATTTTGCTCAATCGCTGTTAATAATAACGGGTCGAGATTAAGTGATGAGAACGTAGTGGCAGACATAGGCTTAGCTTTAAAATAACAAAGAGCGCTATTGTACGCATATTAACGCACTGCGTAAATTAACCAATAAAAAAGGCGTTAAATACAGCTGTATTTAA
>NZ_PNDU01000465.1:0-3569 GCF_005886635.1 Pseudoalteromonas sp. S558
TTCTTTAACCTGAACTCTGGGTAATAAATCTATCTCCCGCAGCTATTATCAGCGCTAACTGCGTTGAATTTACTTGCAATAGGCTAGCTATTGACGCGTAAATTCGCCTTGTTTCCACTGAGAATTTCTGGCTGGAGAAAAATAAATTTAAATATCATTATGGTTCAATATGTTAGTAAATCTCTTAACCAGAGTTCAGGTTAAATAGAACAACTAAATACTATAATATCATTATTAATTTATTAGTAAGCCTTATCTACACGCACTGTATTGTCATTTAAATACACTAGCCTAACGTTGTCGCCTTTGCTAAAGCGCATGGACTGGTCTTGATCTTGAACGACCATAAACTGCTCGCCATTTTCAACCTGTATCAATAACTCCACAAAGTGATTTTGTTGGTAATGACTTCTCTGTTGTTTGTTATGTGCGACACTGCCACCAATAACTGAGCCAAGTATTGTTGCGACAGTTCGACCGCTTCCGCCACCAAACTGATTCCCAATAACCCCACCTAACAATGCACCACCAAATGTTTCCCATCCGTTATTTTTATCTTGGATTATTTCTTGCTCGGTAATATTACGCACCGACTTGACATCCCCAAATAGAACTTGTTGTACGGGCACCGCTTTGTTGCGTTCATATTTGGCAAAAGTAGGTGCGCTTACCGATAATAAAGCACACATTAATACTGTAATTGCTTTCATCACTCACTCCCACTAGCTACCAGCCAAAGGTTGATTTCTCTTTTGTTTTACGAATTTCAGTTTCGTCAGCCCACTCTATAAGGCCGCTTTCCATGTCCATTAAACGCATTGTAAATTTGTAGTAAACGTCTGACTTGTCGGCATTTGATTTAACAATGCTTGATAAGTTTCCGTATAACATAAATTGCGCGCCAATCTGTTTACCAAACGCTACAGCTGTTGCTGGATTAACAAGGGCGTCTTCGTTTTGGAATGTTAACTGCTCACGTACAGACTCGACACGACTCATATCAACAAAGCGGAATTTACCGCTGCGAAGCATCTGAGTAGAGATTGAATCGGTAATTGATTCTGTATCAATGTGCTCACTGGTTTTGTTTTTAATACGCTCAACAAACACAACAGGACGTTTATTCGCTGTCATAGTGCCAACTACTGGCGAGCTTAGTAATGAGTCTGTCATTTGGCTCGCCACTTTCTGTAAGTCTGTCGAGCCAAAGTTAATATCGGTTGTTTCTACCGCTTGTGCATCTCCATAACTGACAACGGTTTTGTTTGCACAGCCGCTTAATACCAATGCACTTAAGCCAACTAAAGCGTAAGTTGATGCTGTTTTATACTTTTTACTGATGATCATGGTCGTTTCCTTTAATCTTTGAATTCTTGTGATTTGGTTGAGACTTCTCTTACTACTAATGAAAAGGTAACCGCATCAGGACTTGGTGCTAAGCCCGGTAATTGTGTTTTTGCAAAACCAAATAAAGTAAGTGCCTGCCAAGGCGAATGATTGCCTTTAATAATAAAGCCATCTTTGTCAAACCAATTGAATTGATATTGCAAGTATTGAGACTTTTTATAATTGCTAGAAAGCGTAACGACCACGTCGGTTAACTGGTTCGTTTGGCGAGTTTTTACATCAGTGATAGCGAGCTTTTTAGCTAAATTTGGATTATCAACACGAAGTTGATCACTAAATGAGTTTTTGTGTTGTTCAACAGAGATACCCGATGTAACGGGTCTACTTGAACATGCACTGAGCGCTAAGGCTGCTAATAATGGTGCGATGTATTTCATGATGCCTCCTAGAGTTGAACTACATGGTAGTTAAAGTAATTATTAACAGAGGTTAAGTAAATTAATGTTAACCTTTGCTTACTAACGGTAAAATCTATAGGTGCGTGTGTACCTACATATAATGAATGTACGCCCACGTTAAGTGTGTCACGGGCGACACTAATTTGATTCGGAAGCGTAAGCCAGCTGCGAGTATCGGCTTGCTCAGATGCTAAATTATAAATATTGGCAAGTATATTACCTACATCACCTGCACTGCGCGCAAGCTCCGCACGCACTTTTTCTTTCGCAATTAATCGCAATACTTGACGAGCTACTTTTTCAGGTATTGCATCCTCTAATGTTTTTGCAGCCAGCGCCTCAATATGTACCAGAGGGCTAAGTGCTAAATTTTGTGTATCAATATTTATATTATTGACGCGACGAACATAGGCGTTATCTTTGTATACAGGTATTGCTAGGCTGTAAAAACGCATATCGTCACGTGATGTATAAATTGGTAGACGTAATTTAAATTCATCTTGCTTTGGAACTAAACCTTGTTCAAATAAAACAATAACTTCGCCTTGATTTGCAGCTATGCTAGGTGCATCACTAAAACGTTGTTTAAACTCGTTTAAATCTTGCTCAAACCCTTGTTTTTTTGCAAGGCGCATTACATCGCGTTGTAAATAAATATTATTTGGCTCAATTGCGAGTGCTTTTTTATAATCAATATAAGCATCGTCGTATTGTTTAGCGCTTTGGTATAGCAAAGCGGATAAGTAAAAGGTATAGGCATTTTGAAAGCCATTTTTGACCTTTCTCGTTATATTATTCATACTTGGATAGTGCCGTTGCGTTTCTTTTGCTATTGAATCAACGTCTTTTTCATTTTCAACAAGCGCATCCACTTGTACCTTATTTGCTCGGCGAATTTCGACTAAAGCGCTTTCAACGTCGTTTTTATACGCATAGTTAAGTGCTTTATAACTATGTAGCATACTCATTTCGTAAGCGGGAGGGACGTAGCTAATAACTGAGTCGTTAGTAAATAATGCGTTACTTTGCTCAAGCCCTGCACTGACTTGTATTTTTGCTGCTTCACGCTTGCTCTGCATTTGCTTGTATACGTTTTCGAACTTGTTTTGTGCATCATCAGCGCGCTTGGCAAAATCATCTAAGCGTGCTTGCTCTAATTGATTAAGTAAATAACTACTGTGCGTGGTGTTATTTTTAGCAATAAGAGAGCGTGCTTCTTCGATATTATTATTCTCGATCGCATTTCTTACTGGTGTCATTTGAGTTGCGTAGTCATTAAATAGATCACTAAAACCTATGGTGCTACAACCACTTAAAATAAAACTAAAGCTTAAAATAATACTGCGGCGCACTGAGCACTCCTTTTAATTTACGCTCATACATTAACATACTCTTATGGGTTGAATATGTGAAACATTGTAAAAAATCGTAGAGTAAAGTTGGTGAACAAAACGTGAATTTTTAAATTTTTTATCAACTACACTGAAATAGTTATTTAGCTTTTGCGGTCTAGCTATTTGTTATATCACTCAGAGGAAATAAAAATGAAAAAGTTCACAGGTGCTGCAATGGCAGTAATGGTTGCGGGTTTAGTTGGGTGTAATGCGACTGAAACACAAACGTCTTCATCAAATACCGTTGCAAATAATACAGCAACAACCGATTTAGTTCATTGTTACGATGCTAATGTATGTGGCGGCCATAACGATTGTAAAACAGCCGAAAACGCATGTGCTGGTCAAGCATCTTGTAAAGGCACTGGTT
>NZ_PNDU01000466.1:0-457 GCF_005886635.1 Pseudoalteromonas sp. S558
GACAAAGTTTTCGTAACCACTAAAAATAATGATTAAAAGTAACCCAGCTAATAACGCGGTATCCACTAGCGTTAAAATACCAACGAGAAGCTCTTGGTTAGTAGATGTAAACGTTGCTAGACCCATTAAATAAAGCTGTTTAAAAAACTTTATCAAAAGTAGTACAACAGCAAATAATAAACCGACAAAAAACGGCGCGAGTAACCAACGCCCTTTAAAAATAAAGGATTCTAATGCGTGCTCTACTTTATTTGTATGACGCAGCTTTGTATCTGGTGTGTGTAGTGACATTGATTCATCTTTTTATAAAAAAAGCGACCTTAGCCTATATAGCAATTCAACACAAATAGATGTACATATAGCTATGTAACCTGAACTCTGGATAATAAATCTATCTCGAGCAGCTATTTTCAGCGGTTAGGTGGTGGAATGTAGTTGGAGTCTGCGGGCTCTTGAC
>NZ_PNDU01000467.1:0-710 GCF_005886635.1 Pseudoalteromonas sp. S558
CAAAACTAATCGCTTTATTTACAGTTGTATCACAGTTTTTTACCGCAAAGTAAATCATCCAATGAGTAGAAATATCTTCAGGCCACTCACTTGTCATTTCAAGCATGCCAGCAATTGGTTGCCCATCCACTAAAAATAAAGTGTAGTCGATGCCTTCCATCGGCTTTATTTCGCTTGCCCATCCCAATAAAGAACAGTAGAAATCGCTACTTACTTTACTATCTCTTGTTGCTAGCTCATGCCAATATGGTGTATTTAATTCACCTAAGCGTTTACAACCTCTATGCTCACTTGCTTACCATAAAGCCACCGTAGCACCAGCAGGATCTTTTAGCATCAGCATACGACCAGCATTCATAACATCATGAGGGCCCGCAATAATCTCAGCCCCGAGCGTTTTTGCTTAACTGCGCAATTATCAACATTATCAACTGCAATATACGCCAACCAGTGACTGGGAACCCCGCCATCAACTTGCTCTTTGGTCATTTCATACATAGCGGCTATATCATCCCCTTGTTTTTGTAACATGGTGTAATATACGCCTTCTCCAATAGCTTGATCATCATATCCCCAGTTGAATAATGAAGTATAAAAGTTTTTACCCTCTTTCCAGTTTTGCGTACATAACTCAGACCAACAAAAAATCCCATGCGAATGGCTTTTAGTCTTACTCATAATTAAATCCTTATTATTTTAATTTTTATCTA
>NZ_PNDU01000468.1:0-2307 GCF_005886635.1 Pseudoalteromonas sp. S558
GATGCTGTTAATTAGATGCTGGTATCTGCTGGTTTTAATCGCGTTGTTTTTGTGGCGTAAATAGATGTGGGATTAGCACACTCAACAGCCAAATATTTTAAACTTAAAAGTAGGTGGTTAAACTTTGAGGTGAAAAATAACGTTAATCTTCTATTGTTTTAATTTCCTCTGAGCCTATAGCGCAATATCAAACAGATAACTTATGTAAAAATAACTAAAAATTAATTTTAAAAAAAGCTAAAGATAATTTTATAGCTGCCGTTAACTTAATCAGAACGGAGCTTGAACATATTTTATTGTGATGGCTCTTGGTGAAAATCAATTAGTTACATTACGAAAGTAATCAGGAGTTATAACATGGCTTTATCAGTAAATACAAATACAGCGTCTTTAAACGCACAAAGAAACTTGTCTAAATCAAGCGATGCACTAGGTACATCAATGCAACGTCTTTCATCTGGTATGAAAATTAACAGTGCAAAAGATGATGCGGCTGGTCTACAAATAGCAAACCGTTTAACATCACAGGTAAATGGTTTAGGTGTTGCTCAACGTAACGCAAACGATGGTATTTCGATGGCACAAACCGCTGAGGGTGCGATGCAAGAATCATCGAACATCTTACAGCGTATGCGTGATTTATCACTACAATCAGCGAATGGTTCAAATGATGCGAATGCACGTGCAGCGCTACAAAAAGAAGTTGGCGCACTTCAACAAGAGTTAACCCGTATTTCTGAAACCACAAAATTCGGTGGTACGAGCTTAATTGATGGTTCATTCGGTACTAAACAATTCCAAGTTGGTTCAAATGCAAATGAAACTATCAACGTAAGTTTACGTGATATGTCTGCTGATGCAATTGGTGCAAATGAAATCAAAGGGGCTGCAACATCAACTACTTCAGCATTAGGAGACGTTCAGTCTACTAGCTTAGCTGCTAATACGGCCACTACAGCTCAAACAGTAAACTTAAACGGCGTAGATATTGAAGTTGCGGCTAACTCTGGTGCTGCTGACATTGCTGCAACAATAAATGCTTCGGGCGCTGGTATTGAAGCTGAGGCTAAACTTGAAACTAAAATTGTTGGAGTTAAAGCTAGCGCGAATGCTGTCATCACCATTGGTGAAGATGAATATGATTTATCTAAATTCGGTGGTCAGATGGATAGCCTAGCTAAAGCTATGCAGGCAGATGGTCACGATGCAATTTATAAAAAAGGTGAAGGGGGTGCTGATGATGAAATTACCCTTAAAACGACTGGTGTAAATGGTGTTGATGTGGCGGGTACTGCTACTGCGGGTGCTGGTTCATTCACTATTGGTGGTCAAGCGGTTACTTCTACTAACTTAGTCGCGAGTGTCTCGTCGGAATTGAACTTAAGTTCAGCGGATAAAATAGGTATTTCAGGTAAAGCTGTGGATGAAATATTTGGATCAGATGCAGGTACGGTTATATCTACCGGTGGCGGCAGTAAGTTAACAGCGATTGAAGATATCGATATTTCGGGTTCAACGTCAGCTGGCGCACAAAATGCGATAAAAACAATCGATGCGGCACTGGCTCAAATTGATGCGCAACGAGCAGATTTAGGTGCGGTGCAAAACCGATTTGGTCATACGATTAGTAACTTAGCGAATGTATCGGAGAATGTGTCGGCTTCAAGAAGTCGTATTCAAGACACCGACTATGCTTCTGAGACGGCTCAGTTGACTAAAAATCAGATAATGCAACAGGCCGGAACGACTATTTTGGCTCAGTCTAACCAGTTACCACAAGCAGCCTTAAGTTTATTAGGCTAAACTAGAATAAAAGGGAGGTTTAACCTCCCTTTTATTTATTATTATAAAATTATATCTCAGCTTTATGTTTAGGGGCGAGTTATGGAAACTTCAAACGTACCATCTCAAATTAATATTATTAACCACAAAGATATATCCAACCAGTCAGCTAACCAAGTTTCGCTTTATAATAATAATGGCAAGCAAAACGACACTGTTGAACAAGTAAAACAAACACAAACCGCTAGCAATGACGATTTATCTCCAGAGAAACTAGAAAAAGTGGCGCAACAATTGCAGACATTTATGAGCGATATGAATCGAAGTTTAGAGTTTCATGTTGACGAAGATTCTGGGCGCAACGTTATCAAAGTAATAGATAAAGAAAGTGGCGATTTAGTTAAGCAGTACCCTTCGGAAGAAGTTTTGAAAATTGTTTCTAATTTAGCTGAAGCAACAGGTGTACTAGTAGATTTTAAAGTATAACAAATTAAGTTTAATAGGAGCAGGCATTGATCAGACCCC
>NZ_PNDU01000047.1:0-12812 GCF_005886635.1 Pseudoalteromonas sp. S558
ACCAAAGGGCAGCGCATGTTTGGAATTTATGCTGCGTTATCAACTATTTATGGGGAATAACCACACTACATAGGCTCTGCCTTGCCTAAAAACCAAACAGTCCGCTGCAAAATCAATCACGAAAGGTCAACACGCCCTAGTAAAAGTAACAAAGAAGATTCATAAATATGGTGCATAAAAAAATTAATCTACCGAAAAAAATTTGCCCTGTGTGCAACAAGCCCTTTGCATGGCGTAAAAAATGGCAACGCGATTGGGAAAACGTTATTTATTGCTCAGAGCGCTGCAAACGTAATAATAAATAGGCGATATAAAATCAATTTATCGATAATAATTTTAACCTAAGTAAGCACCGTGCATTGCTGTTATAGTAGCTGCTTACAATTACCTACTTTCAACTTGTAATTCGATATAAGTTAACTTTCTGATCCATCACTGCTTAAAATTCATCGCTCTAATTTAGCGACTTAAAATAACACCCTTTACCAAGCACTATTTTTACAGCCAAGGCATTCGCGCGCCTGTAAAAAAATACCAGTTTGTTTGCGAAGTAGCATTATTCGTTTATGAACTCAGCATACTTTGAACAAGGATATAGCATGAGTGAATTAACCATCGGCGTAATTGGAACGTCACGTAAAACAGACGAAAGACGATACCCTATTCATCCAGAACATTTAATTCGCATACCAGAAGCACTCAGAAAAAAAATGATTTTTGAGCAAGGCTACGGGAATGCATTTAATGTAAGCGATAAAGAAATTGCAGCTCTGAGCGGTGGGATAGCATCGCGCAGTGAAATACTCACTGAAATAGGCACTGCTATTATTGCAAAACCAGTCCTTGCTGACTTACAAGAACTCAAAGAAGGTGGCACAATTTGGGGATACGCTCATTGCGTACAACAACAAGAAATCACCCAAGCCGCACTAGATAGAAAGCTCACATTAATTGCCTTTGAAGATATGTTCGTATGGTCGCCTCAAGGTAATGTAGGTCGCCATACTTTTTATAAAAACAATGAAATGGCAGGCTATTGTGCCGTATTGCATGCTCTACAACTAAAGGGGATTGATGGCCATTATGGTAATCAACGCAAGACTATTATTTTTAGTTTTGGAGCCGTTAGCCGTGGTGCTATTTATGCCCTTAAAGCCCATGGTTTTAGGGATATTACAATTTGCATACAACGCCCAGATCATGAAGTACGCGAAGAAGTACTCGATTGTCATTACGTTAAAGTACGTCCAGGAAACGAAGGCGAAGCCCGTATGGTGGTAGTTGAACACGACGGAACACCGCGCCCCCTCACTGAACTCATTAGCGAAGCTGACATTATTGTAAATGGCACCTACCAAGAAACTGCCAATCCGGTTAATTTTTTAATTGAGTCTGAAGCCCAGTGTTTAAAACCTAATAGCCTAATTATTGATGTAAGTTGTGATGAGGGTATGGGGTTCTTTTTTGCAAAGCCAACCACGTTTAAAAATCCGATGTTTAACTATAAAACCATAGATTATTATGCAGTTGATCATACCCCTAGCTATTTATGGGAAAGTGCAACGCGCTCGATCTCTGGTGCACTTATCGTTTATTTACCCACTATAATTGCAGGTGCAGAACAATGGCAAAAAGACGATACTATTCGTCGTGCTATTAATATTGAACAAGGAATAATTAAAAACACCGCTATTTTATCATTTCAAAACCGTGAAAAAAATTACCCATATAATTTAATAACATCATAGGGCTACAAGTAAAAATTCAAAGCCAAGAAAAATAGCTTGGCTTTAAGTTTACTATAAATGATAGTGATGTAGTCATGCTCTCTCCTTAGCCATATAGCGCTATTATAAATTTAATAGGCAGACAAGGACCAGCTAACTGTCATTAAATCCTATGACGTTAGCCACCATACATTATTTAAATCGTTATTAACTACCATAAAAACCAATACCCTATTCGTTTGTGTTAGGTTCTAATATCAACTAACCTAAAATAAATAAACATAAGAGGCTGAGCTAAATGAATGAAAAATCAAAATATTGTGAAAAAGCCACATGCAGTAACTGTGCTGATACAAAAAAGCTCAAGTTTGATTTTTCAATGGCTTTTCAACCAATCATTAACTGTCAAACTAGTCTTATTTTTGGTTATGAGGCCCTCGTTAGAGGATTAAAAGGCGAATCTGCCTACTCTATAATTTCTAAAGTAAACGAAGATAACCGCTATGCGTTTGATCAACTGTGCCGTATTAAAGCCATTGAGCTTGCCGCAAAATTGGGGGTAACGTCTATGTTGAGTATTAACTTTTTACCAAACGCTATTTATAAACCCGAGCGATGCATACGCACCACCTTAGAAGCGGCTAAAAAATATAACTTTCCTATAAAAAACATCATGTTTGAATTTACCGAAGTAGAAAAAATTGCAGACACCGCGCACATAAAACGCGTTGTTGATTACTACCAATCACTTGGCTTTAAAACGGCAACCGATGATTTTGGCGCAGGTTACTCTGGATTAAACCTACTGGCTGACTTTCAAACAGATATTATTAAATTAGATATGGCGCTTATACGCAATATTAACAACGACAAAAAACGCCAATTTATAGTCACCCATTGCTTAAATATGTTTCGCGATTTGAACATAACAGCACTTGCCGAAGGAATAGAAACAGTAGAAGAATACACATGGCTAAAACACGCAGGTGTTGAGCTTATGCAAGGCTATTTGTTTGCAAAACCAAGCTTTGAAAGCCTACCTGATGTGAACTTTGAAGACATAGGTACTGATAAACACTCAGCACCTATCATTTAAATCGCAGTACTGGTTAAATTACATATTACCTAGCTCTATCATCATCGCTGTATACATACGTAAGTTAAGCTCTAGTTGCTCAAGGGTAATAAATTCATGTTCTGAGTGGCCCGTGTAACGTTTACCAGGCATAGAAGGGCCAAACGATACTGCATTATCAAACAGTTTGGCATTAGTGCCGCCGCCAATTGATACAAAATCAGCTTTTTCATCGCCTGTAAAATGCTTAAATATATCAAGCAGTTTTTGTGCATGCGGCGCGCTATCTAGCAGCATAGGTGTACCAATAGTCGTTTCTATATTTGCAAGCGTGATGCTATTAGCCGCTTGCCAATTAGCAAGAGCATCATCAATCTGTTTTTGTAATACGGCTTCATCTTTACCCATCGGGCGACGTGCGTTCACAGCGAGTGTTAGCGCATTGCCATTGCGCTCAATAACAGTAGGAGCTACAGTCATTGGGCCCATAAAGTCATGCATATAGGCTATATCGCCAAATTGCTTACCGTGAAGATCTAAACCAATTAACTGGTTAACAAAGTCGATTAGCTCCCCATCGCTGTTATTTTCAAGCTCGATACCTTTAAATAATTCGGCTAGGTAAGCAATGGCATTTATACCAGACTCGGGCTCTGATGAATGCGCCGACATCCCTTTAACGATTATTGCTAAGCCATCATTTTGCTTAGTAAAGTTAAACTCAACTTTATTTAATGTTTTGGCTTTTGCTTTAAATTTATTAATAAGTGCAGTATCTGCATTATGAAGTACTAAGCTTGCGTCTTCTGGAATTTGGCTTCTAAACGCACCACCCGTTACGTTACTTACATATAAACCCGTTTGTGGTGATGTTGCATTAAAAGTAGGTGCAATTAAGCTCCAGCCTTTCTCGGCAACCACTACAGGGTATGATGCATCAATCGTTACTGCATATTTTGGTTGCTCATACGTTTTCATAAATTCAGTAAGCGGGCCCCAATCAGACTCCTCTGCTAGATAAATCATTAACTCAATACGGTTATTAAGCGGTATGCCTTTGTCTTTAATTGCTTTCATTGCGTAGAGCGCTGTCGCTATTGCGCCTTTATCATCTTCGGTACCACGGCCAACAAGTTTGCCATGCTCTGATGTATCAATAATAAATGGGCTTTGTTTCCATTTACTCGCATTAGCGGGTTGTACATCGCCATGCGTTACTACGGTTACTTTTTCGCTTTGCTCACCCATACCAATTAATACTGTGTACCCTAAATCTTGGTAGTCAAAGCCAAGCTCTGCGGCTTTCATTTTTAAAAGAGCTTTAAAGCCAATAAAATCGGGATTTTGAGGAGCAGTAATGTCGCTTTTATTAACGGTTGGAAAAGCCACTAAGTTAGTTAGTGTGTGTATTTGAGCATTTTGGTAGGTATTTACTGCGTAATCGGCAACGCTATCAATATTTTTATTTAACTGCGCATGAGCGCCAAATGCAAATAAGGCAATACTGGCTAAAGCTAACTTTTTCAAAACAATTCCCATTTAATTAATAACTAAGAGCGGCAACTATAACGCTTGGAAGAGTTTACATATAGCACTTTGCGGTAAACGCACAAGTTACCTGAGTTAATATTTATATAGCGGCTTTTATGTGGATGGCTGTATAATGCGCGACTTAAAATTAACAAGGCATTTAATTGTGAACCGTCGTAAAAAAATCGTCACTAAATTTCAAAAAAAAGACAAGCGTACTAACGCAAAGCTACACAAAAGCAACAAACCTGCTTATGTGTCAAAAGCCGAACGAGAAAAGCTTGAGCAGCAAGATAATACTGCGCAAATAATTGATGAAAATAGCCAAGAGCAGGAATAACCTGCCCTTGTTAATTAGTATAATGCAATTAAAATACGTAGCTTACGCCCATATTAAATGAACGCCCCTGCCCTGCGAGTTGCTCAAAACGATTACTACTTCCTTGTTTAAGCTGAGCAATACTCACTCCGCCAAGCGGTAATTGATAGTATTCATCAAATAAGTTTGTAACTTCTGCGCTGAGCGTTAAATTTCCCCACGATACTTTTGAATTCAAATTTACTAAACTGTAACTGCTTGTTTGATTCTCAAAGCGGTTATTATCTATACGTGTTTTAGTATCAACCCATTGCCACGATAATGTATTTTCAAAGCGCCCTAGTTGCTGGTTAATAGCAAACTCGGTTTGCAGTGGTTTTATTTGATAAAGCGGTTGGTTAGTATCGTCGCGATTGCCTCTGGTATTGGTAACTTTCGCTTTTAATTGCCAGTTACCTAACTGCTTAGATTTATAAATGTTAGCGGTTAAGTCTAATTTAACGCCATATAAAGTGGCATCTACATTGGTAAATTTGAGCACATTACGCGTAGTGTCCTCTAAGCCAAAGCGATTGAAGGACCTAATAATATCAGCGTCAATATAATCTGTAATATCGGTATACCAAACATTAGCACTAATACGCCAGTCATCTTCTTTTGCCGATTTAATATACGTAGAATTAAATGTATGCGCCGTTTCAACAGCTAAGTCAGGATCGCCAATATAACCATTTGCATCACCGTACCAACCAATCATAGTGGTTGCCATGTTGCTTACCCCCCAACTGTATCGCTCGTACAAATTGGGCGCTCTATTTTTACGAGCAAGACCAAACTGAAGCTCATCATTATTTGTTATTTGATAATTAAGCAATAAGCTAACATCAACGACCGTATCTGTTTTAGCTCTATCACTGGCATTAAACTCAATGGCTGCAGTGGCATTATTTGGCTGCATAGGCATTGAGTTCATTGTGCCCATATTCATCATAGGCATGCCATTGTTGTATCCCTGCACTTCATCTGCATTTGTGCTTATATTTTCAATTCGTACACCGGTGTTTAGCCACCATTGTTTGTTTAACTGACTCCCGTATTCAGCAAATACAGCAATACGCTCGCGTTTGCCATTATTTATATTTACGTACTCGTTTGGCCCCATCATCATTGACCCTTCAACAGCTGGCCACCAATCATCAATACTGTAATGATAATATTCTTGACCGAGAAAAATACTGCTATTTTGATCAAGCGCGATACGCCACTTTAGCTGCGAGCTTATATCTTGGGCATCGGTTTTCATTGGCATCATGCCTGTTTTTTCTGCACTGAAAAACCCCATTTCGTGCTTTACGCTGTGCCAATTTAACTGTGCCTCAAGCTCACTGTTTTCAAAAGAGCGTTTATATTGAGCTATAGCACCGTAACTGATGTTATCGGTCATATCCATATACTGATTTGGAAATCCCTGATACGGGATTTTTTGATGACTTAGCTTAAGTACAAACTGTTGTTTTTCATCACGTATTGCCGCAGTTAAATTGTGGTTTTGTGCGCGATATAATGTATCGAACACCAAATCGCCATTACCATCGTCGTAGCTTTTCGCGTCACTAAAAGCACCTTGATAATTAAAGCTAACAGTATCACTGGCAACACGCGCTCCCATACCCAATTTACGGCCATTACCTAGACTGTTGTACTGCGCCGACACATAACCTGAATGCCAACTAAGGCCGTTATTTTCGTTATACTGCATAGAAATAGAATTTACGCTTATTACACCTGCAATATTATCGCCACCAGCACTCACTGGCGATATGCCCGCAACAACATTGTAAGCGGTAATTTGATTTGCAGAAATATAAGAAAGGGGTGGATTCATATGGTTAGCACACGCAGCGGTTACATCAGCGCCATCAACACGCACTTTTATTCTATCGCCCATTAAACCGTTCAAAATGGGCAAATTTGACACTCCACCTGCCGCTGAAAAATCCACACCTAAATCACTTAATAGTGATTCTGACGAGCCAAGCGCTAAGTGTTTATTTTGCACATGACCATGTACTTCAATTACTTCCAATGACGTGTCGTCGGCAAATACTGTGGGTGATAACACACCGCTAATTAGAAATGCGAGAGGGGTTAGTAAATATGTTTTTTTAATTTTGCTTTTATAAACCATTTAAATTTATGCCATTGTAATAATTGGCATTATTATAGTACGTCCGGTTAAAGTAAAAGCGCGACAAATTGTCGCACTTTATCAGTTTAGAATGCTGCTAGGTGTATTTAATCGAAAAGGTCATATAATAAATTAAGCATTTAACTTAGCGACTGTTTGGGAAACAATATCAGCTCCGCGTTCAATCTCTTTAATGACCTCAGATACATTAGCAATAAGCTCTCTTCCTTGTTTTGATGAGTCTGAAACTGACGTTATTTGCTTTGATATATCATTAGTTAACTCTTGGTTATTTTTCACAACCGTTGCTATTTCATTAGTAGAACGACTCGTACTGGCTGCAAGTTGCCTTACTTCATCTGCTACAACCGCAAAACCTCGACCGTATTCACCAGCACGTGCAGCTTCTATAGCAGCATTAAGTGCCAATAAATTAGTTTGATCAGCAATGCTACTAATTGTAGAAACAATAGAGCCTATTACAGCAGATTGCTCATTAAGGTCCTTTATTAAATCTACCGATTTAAGTACTTGGCTTACAATTGCGTCGGAGTTTGCTATGGAACTTTGCAGTATTTCAGATCCTTTTTTAGCTGTTTCTACTGTAGAAACAGCTGATTCGTGTGCGATTGCAGCGGCTTCAGTCACCGCACTATTGTTTTTAATTCGATCGGTAATATTTGATGCAAACTTAATGATTTTAGTTACATTACCGGTACTATCTAATATTGGATTGTAAGTAGCCTCTAGCCAAATTTCTGAACCGTCTGCGGCAATGCGTTTAAACTTTCCAGACTTAAATTGCCCTTGCGCTAGTTCATTCCAAAAGCGTGGATTTTTCTCATAAAACACTTTAGTACAAAACATTTTATGATGCTTACCTACAATATCTTTTAAGCTGTAGCCAATCGTTGTTAGAAAATTTTGATTCGCTTTTAAAATATTACCTTCAGGCGTGAATTCGATTGTGGCTAAAGCTTTATCAAGTGCATTAGCGATGGCTTCTTGTGCCTTTCGTTGTATATAAGTTGCGGTAATATCAGAGGCTATTTTAATAACTTTGGTGATTACGCCGCGCTCCTCTACAGGAAAGTAAGTTGCTTCAAGCCAAAGCTTGTCGCCATTAGCTTTGTACCTCAAAAACGATCCTGCTTTAGACTTTCCTGCTTTTAAAGCTTGCCAAAACTGGCTGTATTCGCTTGACTTTGCGTATTCAGGTTCACAAAACATGCGATGATGCTTACCAATTATTTTTTCTTTGCTATATCCTATCGTTGTTAAAAACAATTGATTTGCGTCTAAAATTATTCCTTCTGGTGTAAACTCAATATAGGCCACATGCTTGTTAATTGCAGACAAGATAGACTCTTTTTGAATTAATTGAAGTTCCATTTCTTCAATTTTTGCGTTCTTTTTAGAAATACCAAACATGAAAGAGCCTTAATAAAATGAATAGTAATACTAACCAAATGTTAATATACACAGTGCTCTAAATATAGGTTAAAAAAAACCATTAGACTACTATTTTGAGTTATGGTAGCAGCTACCTTAAAGTCTACTTATGCATTAAAAGCTTTATAAATCATATTATTATAATTAATATTCAAATAAAATTTTTATACTTTAAAACACCTTTAAAACTCGTCGGTGTACTCACTATTTTCAGAATGAGCTTTAAAGTTTATTTATGACATATGATGTAAAATCAAATGTTCTAGTAAAAACGGCTGCTCTACTAAGCATTGTAATTATTAACTTTGGCTGTGTAACTTTAACTACGTCTATTCATATCTAGTATCACCAATCCTATTGAGTTGATGGAATTACAACAACGTAATACGCTTCATCTGACATGTCTGTCGTGGCAGCTATATTCTTTTTTAATATTTTAGGTACGTGCTTTCTAAGCTTCTTGGAATGAGATAAAGACGATAGCAGGAGTCGGTTAAAAATTTCTGTAAAAAAACCGCTAAGTAGCGGTTTTTCTACTAACTTATGAATTAAGCACTTAACGACGCCATATCAATGACAAAACGGTATCGAACGTCTGACTTTTCCATCCGTTCGTACGCGGTGTTAATTTCATCAATGTTGATCATTTCACACTCAGGGAGTACGTTATTCTCGCCACAGAAATCGAGCATTTGCTGCGTTTCTGCTATACCGCCAATCAACGATCCTGCAATTCGGCGACGTCCCATTAATAGGGGGACCGTATTTACTTCATCCACGGGACCCACTTGGCCAACGATAACTAGAGTACCATCAACATCAAGTAGCGATGTATAAATAGACAAGTCATGCTTTACGGGCACGGTATCGATAATAATGTCAAAAGCAGATTGCGCCGCTTTCATTTCATCGTCATTTGATGATACTAAGTAATGGTCTGCACCTAATTTCACTGCGTCTTCTTTTTTAGACTCACTACGACCAACAACCGTAACCGTTGCCCCCATAGCAACTGCATTTTTAACAGCCATATGACCAAGTCCACCCAGACCTACAACAGCAACTCGACTACCTTTTTTTACACCCCATTTATGAAGTGGAGAGTACGTTGTAATACCTGCGCACAGTAGCGGTGCAACGCGTGAAAGATCTAGATTTTGTGGTACCGAAAGTACAAACTCTTCCCGTACGACCACGTGTTTTGAGTAACCGCCTTGAGTCATGTCGCCATTGACTCTGTCTTTACCTGCATAAGTACCTACCATGCCCTCTCGGCAAAACTGCTCTTCGTCGTTATCACACTGATCGCAGCTTTTACACGAATCAACCATACAACCAACAGCAACCGTGTCGCCTTGCTTATATTTTTTTACGTCGTTACCTACCGACAACACTTTGCCTACAATTTCATGTCCAGGAACTAACGGATAATCACTGCCACCCCAATCATTTCGAACGGCGTGTAAGTCTGAATGGCATACGCCACAGTATAAAATTTCAATTTCTATATCGTTATTTCGTAAATCGCGGCGTTCAAAAGAAAACTCTGTGAGTTCAGAACCTTGGCTTTTTGCTGCATATCCTACTGTTTTCATAATAACTCCATAGTTGTTAAAAATTTAAATCATCAACAGTATGCTACACCCGCTGTGAATTGAAACTGACAATACAAAAAATAGACACAAAAAAGCCCGAACATTGTTCGGGCTTTTTATTACTTTGACTAAAAATGCGCTACTTCGTTAGCTCTGCATTTATCTCGTTAATTAGTGTATGAATACGCTGTGCATTTTTCCCCAGATCACTTCGCCCTACACGCGACTTACTACGAATATCAACAAAACGTTGACTACCTTCATCATTGATCCGCACAACCACATCGTCTTTAAAACCAAACCATGTTGTTGTATCTGTTGCCTCTACAAGCCCTGAGCTAGCATCAACATTAACAAGCTCCCAACCTAAATTTTTAACCGCTTGCTCTGTAGCTACGATTAAATCAGCTTTCGATTGAACAAGGTTTAATGTAACTAGCTCAGGGTAAGCTTTACGTTGTTGATTTGCGGTTTCCTCACCGGCATAAGCCACTGGGTTTGGTGCATCAGCACGAAGTGGTACAATAGCAACAAACTTAGGCGGATTAACTAAGTCGGTAGAAATATCATGTATTGGCGGTACGCTTTTAGCTGTGTTCATCATATTTAAAGGCATAGCAATGGCAATCGCCGAAAATACAACCGCAATCGCTGTACTACCAAATGTTACTGTTTTACGCATAAATATAACTTGTAGTAAAAGCAGCGCAAGCGCAGCGCCACCGGCATAAACAGCAAACCGAAAACCTGCAAATGCAGTTCCTAGTTCTACAATACCAAACTTATATAAAGGGCCTGGTAGTACAACCAATAAAAAGGCGATTAAGCTCACCAAACTCACTAATATTTTCATCAAATTGCTCCGCTACTGTGTGATTGTTATTTTTAAACAGTTTAATACTGTTAATAAATACTTTTAGATTACTATTAGCGACTAATTACACAAAAAAGTCCAATGTTGTGTGATCAAAATGATATAAGTTTGAAAAACACCTACAAGTTAAAAGTGCGCCACATAGTGACTAAACTGCAAAGCTTACAATTTAGCCCTTTATTTTTACCATTGAAACTTGACTATCTCTATAAAATGCACACACTGCGGGGGTAAAAATAGTCAGAGCTTTATTATTTATGAAAACAGAAATTAGCTATCGTTTTGAATCATCACAAATTGCTAACCGATTTGTGCATGTGCTAAAAAATTGGTCAGTAAACGAGGTAAAAACTCGCTTATTTAATGGTGGGGATAGCGTTAAAGTAACTTATAAGTCTGATGAAGGCGGATTTGATTACACTTCAGCTGAGCTTGACGACTTAGCAGAAAAACACGGCGGAAAAGAAGTCTAAACTTTAACAATAACAACTAAAGGCAGCCCTATGAAAAATAAAACTCTAAGTTTATTTGCAATAATATGTTTAACCATTAGCGCTTTTAGCTACGCAGAAAAGGTTAAAATTGAGCCTTTTAGCATTGGCGAAACCCTGACACTTAATTCAACAACACTTAGCCAGCAACGCATTATAAACGTTTACCTGCCAAATAGTTACCAACAGAATACAGAAAAACATTACCCCGTTATTTACTTGCTTGATGGCTCAAAAGATGAAGACTTTATCCATATTGCAGGGCTTGTACAATTTGCCTCTTTTTCGTCGATAAATCACATGCCTGAAAGCATTGTTGTGGGTATTGCGAATATAGATCGTAAACACGACTTAACGTCAGCAAGTAGTCACCCGCTTGATATAAAAGATTTACCAACGCATGGCGGCTCAAAAAAGTTTATCCATTTTATAAACGATGAACTACGCCCGCTAATTAATAAAACATACCGCACAAACTCAACGAGTACTTTAATTGGTCAGTCGCTCGGCGGGCTATTTGCCACCGATATTTTATTTAATCATACAGCTATGTTTAATCATTACGTAATAATTAGTCCAAGCTTATGGTGGGCCGATAATGAGTTACTAAACGGCCCTTTTGAACCAAAAACTTTTCCACAATCGGTTTATATTGGCGTTGGTAAAGAAGGCGAACTAATGGAAGGTCTAGCAAGACAATTACACAAAAAAATAGCGCCTATTCTTAACAAAAAAAGCCAAGTGCAATTTAAATATTTTGAAAACCTAGATTATACCGAAACTCTACACTTAGCTGTTTACGATGCCTTTAAAAAAGTCAATTACCACCAAAAAAAGTAATTATCAAAAATATTAGTACCATGAATAAATGCTTAAAAGTATTTATTCATGGTACTTGCGGATCATCGCCACTTTACCGTTTTCAATTTCGATTACGTCCAGCATTGTGGAGGTATACTCAATTGGCTGCTTATTTTGCGGGTGAATACCTTTTACATCGTTTTTATAACGAATCGCAAAGCCTGTATCGTTAAACACAAATGTATTAAGCAGTGTGCTTTCATAAAACGTATGTGCACCTAGGTAAAAACTCATGCCTTTGCGCATTTGTTCTTTGCCATCGGGAGTACGCGAATCATCAGGCTGATACGGGATATGCTGATTGCCAATGTCATCAGTTAACAATGCAAGGTAAGTCTCGAGCTCTTTAGTACCTGCGTTAGGCGCTTGTGTGGCGGTCATTGTTTTATAGTACTGCTGCGCAAACGCGTTTAAGTCGAGCTCTTTTTCAGCATGTGCTGAAAAGCTAACAGCTAAACCCAAACCTAACGTTAAAAGTAGTCTCATGACTTATTCCCTGTAACTAATACCAATCCGCAATAATACTTAATCAATTTGAAGGATTAAATCTGACGCGAATTGGTATAAAAAATTGAATCGGTTATAAATACACTATCTTAACCTGAACTCTGGTTAAGAGATTTACTAACATATTGAACCATAATGATATTTAAATTTATTTTTCTCTAGCTAGAGATTCTCAGTGAAAACAAGGCGAATT
>NZ_PNDU01000469.1:0-3969 GCF_005886635.1 Pseudoalteromonas sp. S558
CCTAAAGATATTGGAAATTTAACAGCTACATTAAAAACGGACCCCGTACAAGCATAAATAACCTCACCTCTGGTTAAGATATTTACTCACATATTGAATTATTTTGATATTTAAATTTATTTTCTCTAGCCAGAGATTTTCAGCTAAAGCAAGGCGAATTTACGCGTCAATAGCTGGCCTATTGCAAGTAAATTCAACGCAGTTAGCGCTGAAAATAGCTGCTTGAGATAGATTTATTATCCAGGGTTCAAGTTATTTAGATAGTTACTTAACCAATTAAAGGCCAGCTGCTGCGCGAAGTGCGTCAGCTTTATCTGTACGTTCCCAAGGGAATTCGTCACGACCAAAGTGGCCATAAGCCGCTGTAGGAAGGTAGATAGGGCGCTCTAAATCAAGCATTTGAATTAAGCCGTAAGGACGTAAGTCAAAGTGTTCACGAATAAGCTCGATTAAACGGCTTTCTTCTAGCTTGCTTGTACCAAACGTTTCAACGCTGATAGAAGTAGGCTCTGCAACACCAATTGCGTAAGAAACTTGTAGCTCACACTTGTCAGCAAGACCAGCAGCAACAATGTTTTTAGCAACGTAACGTGCAGCGTATGCTGCGCTACGGTCAACTTTTGATGGATCTTTACCAGAGAAAGCACCACCACCGTGACGAGCCATACCACCGTATGTATCTACAATGATTTTACGACCTGTTAAACCACAATCGCCCATTGGTCCGCCAATTACAAAACGACCTGTTGGGTTAATGAAAAACTTAGTCGCGCTTGTAATAAGCTCTGCAGGAAGTACTGGCTTGATGATAGTTTCCATCACCGCTTCTACTAAATCAGCTTGAGAAATGTCTTCGCTGTGCTGAGTAGACAGTACAACAGCATCAATACCTACTGGCTTGCCGTTTTCGTATGCAAAAGTAACTTGAGATTTTGCATCTGGACGTAACCAGTTAAGCTCGCCGCTTTTACGAACCTCAGCTTGGCGCTGTACTAAACGGTGTGAGTAAGTAATTGGAGCAGGCATTAGTACTTCTGTTTCGTTACATGCGTAACCAAACATTAAGCCTTGATCGCCCGCGCCTTGCTCTTCTGGGCTAGTACGGTCAACACCTTGGTTAATGTCAGGAGACTGTTTACCAATAGTGTTTAAAATTGCACATGAATCGGCATCAAAACCCATGTCTGAATTTGTGTAGCCAATGTCACGAATTGTTTTACGTGTAATTTCTTCGATATCAACCCATGCGCTAGTAGTGATTTCACCACCAACCATAACCATACCGGTTTTCACGTAAGTTTCACACGCTACGCGGGCATGAGAGTCTTGCTCTAGGATAGCATCAAGTACCGCATCAGAGATTTGATCGGCGATTTTATCCGGATGACCTTCAGAAACAGATTCAGAAGTAAATAAATGTTTTGCCATTGTATTTCTGCTCACAAATATTGCGCTTCACAAACGTCGGTATTAGCGCTAAAAAATTAAGGGGCGTATTTTATCGAAAACAAAACACCTTGCATAGTGTTTTTACGCCTAGACGTCTAAATAAAATAACTAATATCATTATGGTCTTAAAAAATATTCATAATAGCTCCTTTTATAGGGTTTTTAATTGCACACAGCCCCCACAATAAGTAAGAATAGATGTATTACAGTGTCCAAGTTACTTGGATGCATAAACGAATACATTAATACCCGTGCAAATACACATAAAGGTAGGAGAATTCATGCCATCTCGCAAAGAACTTGCAAATGCTATTCGCGTCTTGTCAATGGACGCAGTACAAAAGGCCAAATCTGGCCACCCTGGAGCCCCAATGGGCATGGCCGATATCGCAGAAGTATTATGGCGCGATTATTTAAAACATAACCCAACCAATCCAGAGTGGGCTGACCGAGATCGATTTATACTATCGAACGGCCACGGTTCAATGCTTATCTATTCTCTATTGCACCTAAGTGGTTACGACTTACCACTGGACGAAATTAAAAACTTCCGTCAAATGCATTCAAAAACACCCGGTCACCCTGAATATGGTTATGCACCAGGAATCGAAACTACTACGGGTCCATTAGGTCAAGGGATCACAAATGCTGTAGGTATGGCAATTGCTGAAAAAGCACTCGCTGCACAGTTTAACCGTGAAGGTCACGATATAGTTGATCATTTTACCTATGCATTTATGGGCGATGGCTGCCTAATGGAAGGTATTTCTCATGAAGCGGGTTCACTTGCAGGCACATTAGGCCTAGGTAAACTTGTTGCATTTTGGGATGATAACGGCATTTCAATCGATGGCGAAGTAGAAGGTTGGTTTACTGATGATACGCCAGCTCGTTTTAAAGCCTACGGTTGGCATGTAATTAGTGGTGTTGATGGTCACGACAGTGATGCAGTAAGTGCTGCAATTACAGAAGCAAAAAGCGTTACCGATAAGCCATCACTAATTTGTTGTAAAACAATTATTGGTTACGGTTCACCTAATAAGTCTGGTAGCCACGATTGTCACGGTGCACCACTAGGTGATGATGAAATTAAAGCGTCTCGCGAATTCTTAGGTTGGACTGGCGATGCGTTCGAAATTCCTGATGATATTTACGCACAATGGGATAGCAAAGAAAAAGGTCAGCAGCTTGAATCAAGCTGGGACGAAAAATTTGCAGCATACGCAAAAGCATACCCAGAGCTTGCGGCTGAATACAAGCGTCGTATTAATAACGAACTGCCTGGCGATTGGGCTGAAAAATCTCAAGCGTACATTGAGCAATTACAAGCAAACCCTGCAAACCCAGCGTCTCGTAAAGCATCGCAAAATGCATTAAACGCATTTGGTCCGTTATTACCAGAATTTATGGGTGGCTCAGCTGATTTAGCAGGCTCAAACTTAACAATTTGGGATGGTTCTAAAGGTTTAACACACGACGATGCAAGCGGTAACTACATTTACTACGGTGTACGTGAGTTTGGTATGTCGGCAATTATGAATGGTATTGCCCTTCATAAAGGCTTTATTCCTTACGGTGCTACGTTCTTAATGTTTGTTGAGTATGCAAAAAATGCCGTACGTATGGCTGCATTAATGAAGCAACCAAGCATTTTTGTATACACGCACGATTCAATCGGTTTAGGTGAAGATGGTCCAACTCACCAACCAGTAGAGCAAATTGCAAGCATGCGTTTAACGCCTAACTTATACAACTGGCGCCCATGTGACCAAGTTGAGTCGGCAATTGCATGGCAACAAGCTATTGAGCGTAAAGACGGTCCTACATCGTTAATCTTTACTCGCCAAGGTCTTGAGCAACAAGCACGTGACGCACAGCAATTAGCAGACGTTAAAAAGGGTGGTTACATCCTTAGCTGTGACGGCAACCCAGAGATTATCTTTATTGCGACGGGCTCTGAAGTGCAGCTAGCACAAGATTCAGCAACTGAGCTACGCAGCCAAGGTAAAAAGGTACGTGTTGTATCTATGCCATGTACTGATGCCTTTGAAGATCAAAGCGCAGCATACAAAGAAAGCGTATTACCGGCATCTGTTTCACGCCGCGTAGCAGTAGAAGCGGGTATTGCTGACTACTGGTACAAGTACGTAGGCTTAAATGGCGCAGTAGTAGGTATGACGACCTTTGGTGAGTCAGCACCAGCTAATGAGCTGTTTGAGCACTTTGGTTTTACAGTGGCAAACATTGTAAGCAAAGCAAACGAGCTTTTTTAAACGTTAGTTTTAGAGTTTAAAAGCCCGCCCTGTGTAAAACAGGGTGGGCTTTTTTGTTTATAGGTCGTGCTTTAGCGCGTTATACCAATCT
The DNA here is from genome assembly GCF_005886635.1 of Pseudoalteromonas sp. S558. NCBI lineage: Bacteria > Pseudomonadati > Pseudomonadota > Gammaproteobacteria > Alteromonadales > Pseudoalteromonadaceae > Pseudoalteromonas > Pseudoalteromonas sp. S558. The sequence continues at coordinate 3,814 of NZ_PNDU01000469.1, forward strand.
GCTTATATATGGGGTCTATTTAACGTTAAGAAAATTACGCTAGAACTAGGCAAAAATTTTTGTATCTAGTTGTTCTAAATAAAAAATTTTTAACGACGTTATAGTGAAATTTAATTCGTTAAATTGATCAAAGATTTATGCAGGTTGGTATTATAC
>NZ_PNDU01000470.1:0-772 GCF_005886635.1 Pseudoalteromonas sp. S558
AATTGCCACTATACTGAGCGGGATTTTACCAATATTAGGATTACTCTTAAATGTAATTGAGCGTTGATGCTGCAGCTCAGAGTGCACAACCTCCGCCGCTAAAGCATTAATATCTTCGCAAATAAGTTCTTCACGCTTATGGTGACGTAAGTACTCTATAAATTGATCAATAATGCCGTTCATATCTTCAATATCGTAAATAATTCCGTCACGCAAAAACTCATCTGTGTCTGCCATCATTTCAGTCGCTAAACGAATACGAGTGAGCGGCGTACGTAAATCGTGAGACACTCCCGCCATTAATAATCGACGGTCATTTTCAAGCTCAGCAATACCGCGCGACATTTGATTAAATGCTCGCGTTACCTCAATTACTTCTGTGGAACCTTGCTCTCCTACTTTAGTTGAAAAGTCCCCTACACTCACTTTAATCGCCGCTTGTTGTAATGCTTTTAAAGGGCGATTCAAGTGCCTAGCAAACAGCCAACCACCTAGCACACTTAAAAATCCGATACTTGATAAGTAAAAAGTTAAAAACTCTAGATTATTTTCTTTAAATCCAATTAATGGCACTTTTACCCAGTAACCAGGGGCCTGTGGAGCCTCCACCCAATATATCAGCGGGCCAGTTTGGCTAATTCTTACTCGCGAAAAACCGTCCAGCTGCTCAGACATACTACGTGATAACCCTGAGTACTCGCGACTTTGACCAAGTCCATTACGCATAGCTTCTCGTTGAGTCATGACTTCTATGCCTGTGATCTCAAAAAAT
>NZ_PNDU01000471.1:0-9608 GCF_005886635.1 Pseudoalteromonas sp. S558
AATTTTTAGCTGAAAAAGTAAATTTAATAGCACAGTTTTATTTGTTCAATTAGAGTGGCTGTCTAATTGAGTTGTTGCTGTCTAATTGAGTTGTTTTCTCACTTTATATTCTGAATAAAATACAGTAATTGATTGAACCAAAATAGGAACTCAGCTATGGTTTGTTTATCAATAAAAAAAATAAAAAAGCGAGTTAATCTACAGGCTCGTTATATTAAAAAGGAAGCTGTAGTGAAAGTATTCGGCCGTACAACTTCATTTAATGTGCAAAAAATATTGTGGTTACTTGACGAATTAGCCTTGAATTATGAACATATTGAGTTAGGTGGCCACTTTGGAGGCTTAGATTCAGATGAATTTTTTCGACTAAACCCAATGAAAAAAGTACCTGTTCTAATTGATGGCGACAAATCAATTTGGGAATCACATACAATATTAAGGTATCTGGTAGCAGAATATGGAGATAAAATTGGTATCCTGCTTGCCCATATGAACGCTCTTTATACGAAAGATGGCTAGATTGGTCCCAAATCATATTTCAACCTGCGTTTATGGAAACGTTTTGGGGATATTACAGAATGCCTTCAAACAAAAGAAATATGGAGGTTGTTACTAAAGAGCTATCTAAATGTTTAGATTGTTTGAATGTCATAGAGCAACAACTTATTGATTCGGATTATCTGATAGGTGAATCAATATCTCTAGCCGATATTGTTGTTGGTGCTGTGATTTATCGACTAATATCTCAAGGTTTGGATATACAATTGCCAAAGGAAGTAAATAGGTGGTACGGAATTATCAATCAACGTACAGGATACATTAAATGGATCATGAGTGATTTTAGTGAATTAAAGGGTCGTGAAAGTTTTTAATATAAGAACATCAAACGGACAAAAAGTAGTCGGTTTTTTTCACTCCGTTCAACATTTTAACCAACTATTTTATTGCCGCTTATGTTGGCGATATGCAAGGGTTTGATTCTTACTTTTCAGCCTGAAAATATTAAAGAGTAAGTTAGAAATATAAGGATATATGAGTTGTATTTTTCAGATGGAATTTTAAATATTTTCTTTACGTTTTTTTGGTTGTTGTCTTTATTTTGGACATTTATTCCCAATGGGGTTGGGTTGTATAAATTTAAACTTAATCACAATAAGTTTTGGTGCAGTATATGTACTATTTTTTGGTATATGTTGTTTGTGGTACATATAGCCGCCTTTTATCTAATTTGGTTTCAATCCTTTTCTAAATTAGTAATAGTCGTTTTTATCGTTTTCCTACAGGTTATGTTTTGGACTTTAGTTGTTAAAAAAGCTGTCCCAACTTAATTTGCATACAATCGGGTAGCCGGAGGTCTCTAACCTCCAGCCCCCACACCACCAATCATGCGGGTCCGCAATGGGCGGTTCATCTCCCGTAATTAAATTAGACACCTACTCTAACTCGTTTACGTGTAGCACTTATTCATTTAGGTATTTCTAAAAAAGCAGGCTAAAAATATAGAGCGCGCATACTGCGAATACCCAAGTGTAAAATATTTAATAATAACGGCTCAATAGTCAGTTTTTAAAGGTATTAAAAGCCGAGCTTAGTAAAATAAGCTCGGCTTTTTTGTGTCAGGTTGTTTGTGATTAGAGTTTGTTTATCTATATTTTTTCTATTTTTATCAGTGTTTAGGTTTTTCATAAGATTTATTTTACTTATTTTTTCATGATCGCACTTTCATTAAGAAGGAAAGGTAAATGAAACTAAACAAACTAATAATCCCCCTATTTTTATCAGTAAATAGCGCTGTGCTTTATGCTAATCAAAATGCCAGTGAGCTAATTGAACCCATTATGGTAACTATTCCTGCTGGTAGTTTTCAAATGGGTAACACCGAAGAAGAAGATGCTCAACCTATTCATAAAGTGACACTAACTGAGTTTAGTTTAGGGAAATATGAAGTAACCGTAAGAGAGTTTCGACAGTTTGTTGAAGAAACTGATTATGAAATGCCAACCAAGTGCATTCATCAGTTAAATGGTTGGTTTAATTATGGAGAAACCAATGGTTCATGGGAGAACAACTCCCTCAATACCAGTGATTTTCAACCAGTAAATTGCATTGGTTGGCTCGCAGCCAACGCGTATACTCAGTGGTTAGCAAAAAAAACTGGCCGTCCTTATCGTTTGCCGAGTGAAGCAGAGTGGGAATATGCGGCGAAGGCTGGTACAACTAGTAAGTATTACTTTGGTGACGATCTTGAACAAGCCTTAGTTTGTGAATACGAAAACACCGCCGACTTAACCGGTGAGAATATTTTACAACGGGACTCGAGTACGAGTTATGTCAATTTTTTTAATGGCAAATCGAACTGTGTTGACCACGCGGCTTATGCAAGTATCGTTGGAATGTACAAACCTAATCCCTTTGGATTACACGATATCGTTAGTAATGTGGTTGAGTTCATTACTGATTGTTATAAAGATAGTTATAAAAACGCGCACAATGATGGTCAGGCTTGGATAGATAATGATTGTAAATACAGGGTAGCACGAGGAGGTAGTTGGCATTGGAATACTTTTCCCGTAAGCCAGAGGGGCGTCGTGGGTGAGGACTTTGTAGGGGCAGTAGAGGGGGTTCGAATTGCACTAGATGGAGCTGCTCCAGCTATATCTAGCAACACTGTAAAATTTATCAAAGCACTCAAAACAGCTCAACGCAGCGAACAATTAAGACGTGATGCTGTTTTACCTTACCCTGCCACTGTAACAAACTTAAAACTAGATAAAGAAGCGGGTATTATTACCTTAAAGTGGGATAAAAGTTCCCAAAGTGATATTGAAAGTTATCGAATCTATAGAAATGCAGCTACTGGCGGCGTGTTTAAACTATTAGCTGCAAATATAATTGAAACTACATTTAAAGATGCCAATATAGATAACCATCAATATGAATATACTGTTGTTGCGGTAAGGCATAATCAACAAGGTGATTACAGTAATGTCGTAAAAACGCCGACATCATGGGTGCATGCACCTGGCAGAGTGGAAGCAGAATCTGCCATTAAGTTTAGTAACGCTAGCATCGGAAGAACCTCTGATATTGATGGCAAATTTAATTTAACTGGAGGGGAGGGAATTAGTGATAATGCGATAATAAACTATCAGCTTAAAGTCGCACACTCAGGAAATTATAACCTTAGCTACCGTGTAGCGGCTCCTAGAGATACAAAAGGTTTTGCAGTTGTAATCAATGGTAAGGAATTAGCAGTAGAAAAAATAACGAGTACAGGTGGTTATAAAAAATGGCAAACACAAAGAGGATCCACTTATTTTTATCTGAAACAAGGTGAAAATAAGCTGACCCTAAAATCACTTGATAAAAACTGGAAATTAAATTGGGTAAGCTTTAACCCAAATTAGCTTCTGTAAAGTACAAAATAAGAGGCCGTGGTATTGCTGTCTCTTACTATTTTAAATCCAGTTTTGGATAACATTATAAATTTAATGCTAACAGTTTTTTTTCATTATTACGTCGCCAGTAGTCAGTCCCTTTTTTATCAATATATTGAGAATAAAAATCATAATTATCTTGCATACTTTGGGAGCTACAAATTAGTAACGCCATATCTAAGCTGAGATAAAGGTCACCCGCCAACTCAGCTTGCTCAAAAGTACGCTGTGCATGAGTTGTAAATGCATCATCATTTTTCAGTGCTTGAGCTAACAATGTTTTTAAGTAGGAGTTCTTGGCATTATCCGTAGTAATATCATTAATAAGATTTTGTGCTTCTGCCTGATTATTTTGATTTATATAATATTCCATCAATTGCTGACGACTGCTTTGTGCAGCCCAAAAATCAGGTGTTAACGTTGCAAGCTCTAGTACTTGTTTTAAATGAGGCTCTTTATCTTGTAGGCTTTTAGCAAAAATGGCATAGTGATACGGCACTATAGCAAAGTGATAGTTAGGTATTTGATAGGCCTTCATTTTATTTTCTGCTTGTTGTAAATAAAGGTATTTATCATCCTCTTGCTGATGCTTATGGGCTAATACAGATAGGTAAGTTAAGGCGCTTAGCTCTCGTCGTTTATCTTGTGCATCAAAAGCTAATTGCACTGAATTAAGTAGGCTTTGTTTAATTGCTTGGTAATTGTCTTGGTTATGGTCTATCCAAGATTGCGTAAACCACGCGTCTGCTTGTCTGTGTAAATCATTAATACTTTGAAACTGCTTAATAGCATTACTGAGCTTATATTTACTTAAATCAAATAGCTCTTTACGGATTAATACCTCACTTTGAAAGAGCAAAGCATTGCCTACATGGTGTGTCTTATTTTGTGAAATAGCTATTTTTTCTAGTTTATTTGCCATCACCATCGCTTTATCAAGTTCCCCCATCATTATATAAGTATTAGCTAGATGACCAAGGATAATGAGATCATGTGGCGCTTGCTGATGAGCAATGGATAAATTTGCTTGCTTGAGTTCGAGTGTTTGGGCTTTATTAAGCAATTTTAAAATAACTGGCTGCTGTAAATGTTGTTGTAACTGATTTAAAGCGGCTTGTTGACTTACTCCAGATAATTGCCCTTGCCAATCTGCAAATGGGCCTTTTAATATAAAATCAATATATGTCAAATTATGATGTGTGCGAATAGTGCCAGATAAAATCAATGGGTGTTCTTTTGCTAAAAGTGGGTATTCAAACTCCGCTGAAACCTGAAAATGCGCCGTATTTAGCTGAGGTAATTCGGTAAAGCTAAAGAGTTCAGTATCATTGAGCTTAAAGGTTTCCGTCCCTCGTTGATTGCTTATTGCTATATAAGAAATATTAATAACTGAGCTCTCATCTGTTTGAGGTTGGTCAGTATTGTTATTAATGATAGTAAATACAAGAAGGGCAATACCGCTAAGTGCAATGGTTATCCAATGGTTTCGGCTTTTTGGTTTTGATAAAGTATTTTCATGCTGCAGTGGTTTATTTTGACTGATGTTGCAGTGTGCCTCAACATCAGAATGTTTAGAATCAATTTGGAGTTGCCACTGATAACCTCGTTTTGAAAAGGTTTTAATTGCGTGGTTACCCAACAGCCTCCTTAGATTGCTAATACTTTGAAAAACGGCTTGTTCCGATACAACTTTATTTTTCCAGACATGAGATAAAATATCTTCTTTACTAAAGACATGATTCGAATGCTCTAGTAATAGTTTTAGTACTTTGGCTTCATTGTGTCGAATGGCTAAGTCATCACCATTTTTTTTTAGTACACAGCTTGTACTATCAAATTCAAAATTATTAAATTTATAACGCATTGTTTTTATAAAAATGGATCATTTGGTTATTTATTTCACTCATCTTAACTTATTAGCTGATAAAGAGTATAAGTTTGTTAATCATATATTAAAAATACTATGGCCCTGTATCCTGTGCAGCTAAAGGGGGCAATCCATGCTTGTCGCAAATAATTGTGGGTCCAGTGGGTGAGGGCAACGCAATCCCCGATTAAGGATTGGTTGCTATGAAACTATAAACTCCCCCTCACTTTTGTGCTTTTTGAAGTAATATCTAAAACCAAAATGTCTGCCGATTTATGTTTGCTTTTGAGTAAGATTATATTGTCACTTACTGCGGTTATTTGATCACAAAATTTCGCACAAAACTCTTCGGTTTTACTACTTAAATTTTGTACACCTAACTCGTAATCGTAATAGTTTATTAATGGCTTGCCATTTTGTGTGTATTGATAATAAAAACCATTTTTTTCGGGATATATTTGAGTAAATAAATAGGGGCTTTTGAGTAAAGTGTTATCTGAATCATGGCGTATGACTTGACCTTTTACAAAGCTCAGTAGTTCGTCTTTATGGTTTAAAAAGAATGTATCATGCACTCGTTTTATTTTTAATGTTGTTCTTTCATCAGTTGTAAGATTAAACTTTACTAGTTCATCATTGTGAGTTTTTTTATCAACATATAATATAGCGTCAGATTTGTTGTACCAAACTATAGGCTCACCAATAATCATGTTTAACCATTTTATCGAGAATCGGTTTGACTCCAACTCAATAATAAACGGTTTGTTATTTACACTGCTCGCTATACGCTTTCCTGACCAGTGCCAAACTGGTTTGGTTAAAGCAAATTCTTGCTTTGAATTTTCGAATAATATTCGTTCTTTGCCTGTCTCAATATGTTTGACAAAAATCTGAGGATAGCCATTTTTTATTGATACATAGGCTATGTGTTTTTCATCTGCTGAAAGCGCTGCAGCTTTATCAATTGTATTTGAGTTTATTATTTTTTGGGGAGGTGAAAGCTGTTTTAATTTACTCAGTAAAATGTCTTGATCTGACTTGGCTTCAATAAAGTACACTTTATCTTTAATAATTTGCGGATAAACTAAAAAGTTATAGCTTTTGTAGTTAAGCGTTGTGAGGTCACCATTTAATGAGAGTTGCTTTAATTCACTGCCATTACTAAGTAATAAATATTTATTGTTTTCAAACCAAGTTAAGAAGTACCAGTTATGATCTATTTGTCCGATTGAGACAACATCATTACTATCTAAGTTTAACAACTTTACTTCTGATAATGCTTGTTTATTAAAACCGACTAACGCTAATTGTGTTTGAGTCGGAGACAAAGCAAGTTTATAAGGTTTAAAGTAGTCATTTGGTTTAAGTAATTTTTCAGTTTGTCCTGACTCCAAATTATGCCGATATAAACTAACGTTTCGGCTATGCTCCGAACTGTTTTGATTGGCCAAATAATAAAGTTGTTGGCGCTTATCTATAAAAAATAAACTATTCCAAGTTATATCGCTACGCGAAAAAAGTAGCTCTTCACTTACTACTTTTAATTGTGCGTCGAGTAGCAAGCGATTAAATGAAATACCTTTCTCATCTTGGCATGAATACACCAAGGCATTTTTGTGAGAATCCCATGCAAGGTAGGTATATGCGTTTAAAGTATCCTTTAAGGGCCAGCTTGAGCCAGTTACTAGATCTTTAATTAATATTTTTCTCTTGTTTGGTTGATTGGTATTTTGAATATATGCCATAAATCGTCCATCAGGACTGATTTGCATATAGCGCTCTTGTTCATTGCTTGCAGTTATTGGTTTTAGGTTTAACAAAGAAACCTGTTTACTTGTATCTGATAAACTAAAAAACACGCTAATTAGGATGAAAACAGGAATGAGGAGTAAAGATAATTTTAAATACTTTATAAGGGGGCTTTTTTTTGATAATGCATTTGCTTTTTTTTCTGGAAAGCGAACTTCGGAGTCTAGGCTGTAGCCTCGTTTAGGATGTGTTTTGATAATGCGTTTGTCGTCATCAGATAACGCTTGCCTTAACAAGGCTATATTTCTACGAACTGAGTTTGGACTGTAAATTGCTTGAGGCCAAACAATTTCAAAAAGCGTTTCAGCTGCAATAACTCTTTTGGGGTTTTGTGCCAACGTCTTCAAAAGCGCCATTACTTTTGGTTCAATTACCTGAGATTTTTCTTCATATATAACCTCACCGGTTTTGATATTAATTAAAAAATCATCAATATAAAATTTATTTGGTAGTTCGTTTACGCTCAAACCTTTCCCATCCCACTGTTATTAATAGATATATATCCCTTAAGCTTTTCTTAACGTTTTCTTAATTACTAATTCATCGCTTTCTCTTGGTAACAACAGTTAAAAAGGAATCGAAAAGTCAGCGCTATATTAATAAATAAATTACAAAAGGAATACATAATGAAGCGATATTTAGTAACACTATTATTTTTAATAACAATTATCTGCAATCAAGCGCTAGCAGCAGATAAGCTAAACTACAATAAGCTAGCTAATGAGTTTATATCTGTTTTAAACAGCAAAGATTTAAAACAGGTCGAAGGTTTTATTGTAAAAAACTTTTCGCCTGATGCACTTTCTCGTTGGGATAATACAGGAAAAGATCGTTATGTTGGTTATTCGATGAACGTAGCACTTTTTCATGGATCATTAAGCCTACTTTCAACAGAGCTTGATACTTCCAATAACCGCATACAGCACATTAGTAAAGTGCATTCAAAAAATACCGACATGCAGTACGAAATGGTTATCGATTTTAACGAAGAACAAGCCGTTACAGGCTGGTTTGTTGGAGAAACCCCCAAAAGCCTTGATATAATTTCTTTAACTGAGCCACAATTAGTTAATGAGGTAAAAAATTATAGCAATCTACTTGCTAAAAATGGCATTTTTTCAGGAACAATACTGCTTGCCAAAGGTAACAAAGTTTTATTTACTAAAGCGCATGGCTTAGCCTCTCGACGCTATGACGTTAAAAATAATTTAGATACTAAATTTCAAATAGGTTCGATGAATAAGATGTTTACTAGCGTCGCTATTTTGCAACTTGTTGAAGCAGGAAAAGTATTGCTTGATGATCCGATTACTAAGTTCATTGATAAAACCCTGTTAGGTAAGGGAGACTTTGATAAAATCCATATTCACCACTTACTGAGTCATACATCAGGTATTAGTAATATAGCTGGGGTTGACGAAATACAGTATAAAGTACGTTCACTTGAAGATATTCAACACTTATACAGCTCCATTGAAACAACGTTTAAACCAGGCTCTCAATGGCGATATAGTAATACAGGTATGTTATTACTTGGTCAGGTGATTGAATCTGTTACTAAGGAAAGTTATTTTACATACATTGATAAAAACATCTATCAGAAAGCTAATATGCAACATAGTGGTAGTTTTGATTTGGATGTACCTATTAGGAACACTGCGCGTAACTATTGGTTTTCAGTTGAAACTGGAGAAATTACTGAAAACTTAATGTTTCAATCAGTTAAAGGGGGTCCCGCTGGAGGTGGGTATTCGACAGTAGGCGATTTATATAAGTTCGCTTTAGCAATGCAAAATGGAACTTTAATTAGTCGTAAACTTTCCCAAGAAGCTCTTACTTCGAAGCCCGAACTTGGTGCAGAAAACTGGGGGTATGGATTTTCAGTGAGAGGCGCTGATAATAACAAAATAGTGGGTCATAATGGTGCTCATTTAGGTATGACAGCCAGACTAAATATGTATCAAGACAAAGGTTACATTTTAGTGGTATTAGGTAACTTTCAATCTTCAGCATGGCCTGTTGTGGCAAAAGTAGATCAATTGATAGAGCGTTTGTAATAAATACGTTCTAAGGAAATAAGTTGGCGGGATTGGCTCTTTCTCCAATCCCTTTTTAAATATTAGCAGGTGCCTACTTTTATATTTTTCGCACAATCGTTAGGCATTACTCGATTGACCCTGATTGATAGCAAGGCGATTATCAAATTAATTGAATAGTAATTGAGCCCGGTTGGTCTAGTTAATGTTTATTCAAATAGGCAACAAATCACTAAAAGTGATCTATTAAACGCAGTGCTTTAAAAGTTGAATATAGCTAGGGTTATTAACTAATACCAAACTGCATAAATCTTTGATCAATTTAACGAATTAAATTGCACTATAACGTCGTTAAAAATTTTTTATTTAGAACAACTAGATACAAAAATTTTTGCCTAGTTCTAGCGTAATTTTCTTAACGTTAAATATACCACATATATAAGAAGATTTGTATAATAT
>NZ_PNDU01000472.1:0-2310 GCF_005886635.1 Pseudoalteromonas sp. S558
TGGGTGTCTAGTTTATTTTGCACTAAACAAAGCCTAGTACTTAGTTCGCCAAACAGCAAAAATTAGGGTGGGTGTCTAGTTTATTATGGTTTTATTTAAATAATAAGAGTACTAATTTGTACTTAATACTTTATTTAAAACACCTTAATTATAATTAATCAAAGCACATTTTTAATGTGCTTATCAGTGATATTAACCTTATCTTTTGGAAAAAACTTTGTAGGATATTTATTTTTTATTTAAATCGTCTAAGTCTATCTCAGTACCAAATGGCACCATTAATGTTTTCTCTACCATCTGCTCAACTTTTTCGTCATTTAATCTCGATAACGAATAAAATAGTTCTTGATTGACGTGTTTTGGGGTAGAGGCTTCATCTTTATCAAATGCTAAAAATGGATTGCTATCGCATACTTCTGATACTTTAAAATTGAGTAAACTATCAACGTATGACTTTAAATCTTTAAAACTATAGAGGTCTTTCAAAGAAGCAAGGTCGTCGTACTCTTCTTTATCTTCAGGGAAGTCAAATAAAAATACTCCCTGAGTCGGCAAGGAGTATTGCTGACAACAAAGATCACAGTACCAAGTCAGAGTATAATGCTCAGCACTGATTCCAATAATATATGGTTTTGGAATTATTTCGCTTTCTTTATCAATAAGATCATGTAAATGACTACACACTTTTTCACTTGAATTAATAGTAAAATTTAATTTTTTGCTCGGTTTCATCTGCGACTTCCAAGTTTAAAAAGCTTTAAGCCTAATAAAAACGTTATTAGACTTAATTATAATACTCGTAAGATACTCTACGTATTTATTAATATTACGTTAAAACTCAATCAAACTTAGGGCGAAGTTTCTCTCTCATTTCGAACATATTACTAGGTGTAATAGCCCACCGTTTTGGATCATCAAATTCAAAATCTATTTTAAAACGCTTCGTTTCATTTTCCATTTGGAATAAAAGTTGATTAAACTTATCACCGCATTGCTCATAAATATCTTCTCTTAGTTGCTCTAAAGTATTGTCTAATAGCAACTGTTCATCTTCAATTGAAGCTGTAGCAGGTCTAACCTTCTCGCCATTGTATAAAAAACCTGAATTAGATATGTGCCCTTCTCCGAACTCAAAAACAAACACAAATTCCGTCCAAGGGTTTTCCTCAACTTTTTTACAACGTAAAAATAATCCCGCAATTTCAATTAATGTTTCATCTTTTATATTCATAACAATCCCTTCAACTTCTCAATATCTTTCTTAGTAACTCGACCAAAAGTCTCACCACTTTGGTTATTAAACTTATGCCGCTTTTCATAAACCACATCATCAGTATTAGGGTCACACACCTCATATTCACTAATGACATCAGTAGGTCGAGCTGATCCAGGGGGCTCAAGCGAAACCTTTAGTTTGACCTCATATCCAGCATCGGTCCAATCGGCCCACTCATTTTCCATCGACTTATAACTACCTCGATTGAAGTTAGAGTTCTGCGGAAATAAGTTTTTTTCTCCTTGATCACTCATAAAGCGATGGCCAACTAAATGACCGCCATCATCATCAGTTAACCTAGCCTCACCACCAGCTTCACTTTGTGCTTTCTTCTCTTTAGATGATCGCTTGCCATGATAAGTAGATTTTAACGTTGCCTCAACTGAAATAGGCCTACCTTTACTATCAATTTTCCACGTTGCTTTGTTATCCTCAAACTCTTCAGCAACTTCTGAAATCTCTTCTTCGCCAATTTTCCCATTCATCATATCACGTGTAAATTTACGGACTGATTTATCTCGAATAGAGGAACTCTTTGGCGTACCTTCTATACCACCAGCCTCCAATACATCGAAAACATGCGCTAGGCAGCTTTGAGTAGCAGCATCATATAAAGGAGTTTGTAAATTATCAGGATCACCATCAGCAGCATCAAGAGCTATTTCACTATTGAGCATTAGCTGTCTTTGTAAATCAATCGCAGCAATCGCATTTGGTAGTTTTATCGTAGCTTTTTCTATTAATTTGCCAGCAAAATCATCCTCTTCATCGTAGCTATCAATAAGAGTTCTACTACTAATACCATTATCATCAGTTCCACCTAGTTGATGAGTTTTAGTAACCTCAAATTTAGTTTTTATCTGAATAGCAAAGTGAGTATCTTTACCACGACCTATTCTTAGGACTGTAGCTACACCTTCCTTACAACTCAACCCAAACGGATCCACCCAATTAACCGGGTTCGGTGCATATTGATAGTGGTTTATCCCACCCACAAGCCCTATCGGATCTTGATTTATAAAGCGCTGTTGTTT
>NZ_PNDU01000473.1:0-636 GCF_005886635.1 Pseudoalteromonas sp. S558
GATCATCTGAACGAAAAACCCGAAGACGGCAGAGACACTCCCCCTCGCCGTGAATATAACGCGTTTAACCAATTAAGCTGCTTTAATAACAACGGCACGCTCACGCAATACGACTACGACCCACTCGGGCGACGTATAGCCAAGCATACTGAGCACGGTAAGATTGACTATATTTGGGATAACGACCAGCTAATCGGTGAATGCCAACACGGCGAATATACTTGGTATATCAACCTACCGAATCAATTTCACCCAGTAGCGCTAATTAAAAAAGGCGAGGTGTACTACTACCACCTAGACCAACTGAATACCCCACGTTTTGTTACCAACAACAAAGCAGAAGTCGTGTGGGAAAACCAAGCCGATGTGTATGGTTATGAAGAATCAGAGATAAGCAATACAAACACCTTTACTCAGCCAATTCGTTTTCAAGGGCAATATTTAGACGAAGAAAGCGGCTTACATTACAACCGTTATCGTTATTACAGCCCCAAACAACAACGTTTTATAAATCAAGATCCGATTGGTTTAGTCGGTGGCATAAACCATTACCAATATGCGCCAAATCCAGTGAATTGGGTGGATCCGATGGGGTTGTTGTGTAAAGAGGGTGTGAAAAAGCTTTCTAAGATGATT
>NZ_PNDU01000474.1:0-334 GCF_005886635.1 Pseudoalteromonas sp. S558
GAGTGGCTGTCTAGTTTAGTTTTTTTGGGATAACGACCAGTTAATCGGTGAATGCCAACACGGAGAATATACCTGGTATATTAATCTACCGAATCAATTTCACCCAGTAGCGCTAATTAAAAAAGGCGAGGTGTATTACTACCACCTAGACCAACTTAACACCCCACGTTTTGTTACTAATAACAAAGCAGAAGTCGTATGGGAAAACCAAGCCGATGCGTATGGTTTTGAGGAGCCAGAAGCCGAGTCTGAGTCAAATAAAGAGAACAGCTTTACTCAGCCAATACGTTTTCAGGGGCAATATTTAGACGAGGAAAGCGGCTTACATTACAAC
>NZ_PNDU01000475.1:0-599 GCF_005886635.1 Pseudoalteromonas sp. S558
AACATGATCATTCTAGCGTATTAAATAACTCACTAACTACGTTAAAAATTATTTATATAAAAAAACTATGTATCATAATTTTAGCCTTGTTATTGAGCTATTTTCTTATCGCTATAATAGATCACTAATTTAATGCAATTGGTATTAGTTAACTTTTGCAGTTAGCCGTAAAAAAGCCCAGAGCATAAACTTGGGCTTTTTTGTATTGGTACTAATGACTTTGCGTTTTACTGTTCAAGTAATCTGTTAATGCAAATAAAACACCCGACATCACAAACGTAACATGAATAATCACCTTCCATAGTAGTTCATCGTTTGGATGCGCGCCTGAGTTAATAAATACTTTCAACAGTTCAACAGCTGAAATAGCAACAATGGCACTGATCAATTTCATTTTTAAACCTGAAAAGCCCACCTTTCCCATCCACGAAGGTCTGTCTTCATGATTGTCTATATTGAGCTTAGAGACAAAGTTTTCGTAACCACTAAAAATAATGATTAAAAGTAACCCAGCTAATAACGCGGTATCCACTAGCGTTAAAATACCAACGAGAAGCTCTTGGTTAGTAGATGTAAACGTTGCTAGACCCATTAAATAA
>NZ_PNDU01000476.1:0-2026 GCF_005886635.1 Pseudoalteromonas sp. S558
AATCCAACAGATTGAGTTATTCTGATTGCTGCCATCGAAGCATCCTTTTCTTTAATGTTATATTTTTAATTACATTGTATTAGTAGTAAATCGACACTCACTATTTAAAGTGGGTGTCTAGTTTATTTTGTTTTAATTATTTAAAATAAGTTCCATTAATTAAAAAACGAGGAAGTGAATCACTTTCAACCGTTACCTCATTACCCATATCGTGCCACATGCATGCCATACCTAACAATTGTAGGGGCAAGAATGAATCTACAGGGGCATGATCTGGACCCGCCTCATTAATGTGGTAGCGTTCTTGCGCTTGCAGGTTTTTAGCCAGTGCTTCATTAAAATTACAACCAATATCAAAAGTTGCTGGCATTAATGCACCAAAAGTTTCTAAATATCCCATACCTATATATATTGACCAGTCATCTCCATCTGAAAGTAACTCTTCCATTGTATTATTTAACAACATAGGAAAATCAGGGAGACGATTATGGTAAGCTTGAAATACTTCAACCACACTGTATAAAACAGGATCAGCTTGTGTCGCACTTTGTTTCATAGTTTCTATAGGAAAATTTGCCAAGCTATCCATACTTTTAGTATCGCGAGTAATCACCGCTAAAAAATAGGCATCAATCCATTCTGATGGAGCTGCATAACCAGCTTCTAACATACCTTTACCATTCCACGTTACTTCAGGTAAATTATATATTTTAAAGGTTTGCTCTTGCTCTGGCTGCTCTGCAAGTTTGAGGAACGCTGCGTACATCTTAGACGCATAACGTAGCCCTGTTGCTGACTCTTTTTCTATCTCTGGCGTTTGAACTTCCCAAGTAAGCCAGCTGGATATATTAATATAAAGCTCAGAGAACCTTATTAAGTTACCTTTTTTCTTAATCAGATTTTCTGAAATCTTTTTTCTTCTTTTCTGTAGAGGTTCTAACCATTCATCTACAGACACTTGTTTTAAATTAGGCTTATATGCTCTTTCAATTTTCATTTATTAACCTACTAATTATAATAATTCGATATCAAACTCTGAAATTTCCACTTCACCAACTATAGAACCACCGTCAGTTTTAGTAATAGGAGTTTTAATATGTAAATATTTTATGTTGTCGCTCTCTATAGCTACTTCGATTGCATTAGCCGCTTTCTTATCTGTTGTATTTGGTGAAGCTTTAGCCATGTTTTTAGTAATGGCTTCTGCATACTTCGTTGTGCCTTGCTGATAATATTCTTTACCAATTTTCATTTTACCTAATGGGCTACTGCCCCCCTTGGCTTCAACAATAATGACATCACCATCAGCATTTTTATAAACCATATCAAAGTTACCCTTTACCGATGTAGAACTCTCTAAGCTCGTTGGGTGAATACGAGTATAACCAGGGTATTGTATTTTAATCGCTGCATCAGCAGCCTTTTCACCAATTTTGGCTGATTCATTGTTAATTTTTGGTATTTGGTCGTTATAACGTTTTGTTTCTTCTGGTGAAGTTTTTGCCTTATGCTTATCTCGCTCGAGCATTTCCGCATCACGAGTATCCACATTCTCTTTCAACATTACAGGAAGAGAAGAAACAGTCCGTTTACTGCCTGCCTTTTTAGTTGCTTTGTTGAGTTTTAACTCATTCTCAGTCAACGTTCCTGTTTCACGAGACCATTCTTCATTTACCACTTTGCCATCAATAACATGCCCACCAACAAACTGTTCAATGCTCATCGTAGTTTCAATCACTTTATCGCCTACTTCTCGTGTTAAAGTAATTTTACCGTTATCAACATCCATAGATTCGATACTGTATTCATGCTCTAATCTGTTTTCACCATTAGGTCTTGTTACTTTAATATTACCCGTTCTGGCATCTGCTGGAGAACTGTCTTCAGCAATTTTTAATATTTTGGCTTTTGTTGCTGGGTCAACGATGTCGCCTATCATCTTAGAAAGCTTTTTCACACCCTCTTTACACAACAACCCCATCGGATCCACCCAATTCACTGGATTTGGCGCATATTGGTAATGGTT
>NZ_PNDU01000477.1:0-738 GCF_005886635.1 Pseudoalteromonas sp. S558
TAAGCGGGTAATTAGTTTTGATTATTAGGTTTTTCATTTATATTAACCAGTAATTGGATATAAAAATAAGAAAGAGACAATGGGACACGAAACCACAAAAGTATTAGTTGTTGATGACGACATGCGTTTACGTAGTTTGCTTGAACGTTATTTAGTAGAGCAAGGTTTTATCGTTAGAACTGCAGGTAATTCAGAGCAAATGGATAGGCTCCTCGAACGTGAAAATTTTCATTTAATGGTTCTCGATTTAATGCTCCCTGGTGAAGACGGTTTGTCGATTTGTCGCCGTTTACGTCAAAAAGAAAATGAAATCCCTATTATTATGCTCACCGCTAAAGGTGACGAAGTAGATCGTATTATCGGCCTTGAATTAGGGGCTGATGATTACATTCCTAAGCCGTTTAATCCTCGCGAGTTGCTTGCGCGTATTAAAGCTATTTTACGCCGTCGCGCAAAAGAAGTGCCGGGCGCTCCCGCCGCAGAAGAAAATCTAATCGCATTTGGTAAATTTACGCTTAACTTAGCAACGCGCGAAATGAGCGAAGGCGATAAAACAGTTTCTTTAACGAGTGGTGAGTTTGCTGTGCTTAAGGCGCTGGTATCTCATCCGCGAGAGCCGCTTAGTCGAGATAAACTAATGAATCTAGCGCGAGGTAGAGATTACAGTGCGCTTGAGAGAAGTATTGATGTGCAAGTATCTCGACTTCGTCGGATGATCGAAATTGATGCCGCTAACCC
>NZ_PNDU01000048.1:0-23995 GCF_005886635.1 Pseudoalteromonas sp. S558
CTAATTTAATGTAATTGGTATTACCAATAAACTAAAAAGGGCCAATTTAGCCCTTTTTTAATAACTTTATTTTGTTACTTTTTCTAAAAATGCTTTTTGCTGAGCTGGTGTTGCTTGTTGCCACCAAAAATCAAGCATATCGGCCGCACTTGGCATGCCTTTTCCGTTAATCGGCGCTATTGGCTTAATCACTTGAGGTTTTAATAGACTGGTTTGATGCGCAGCAGCCAACTTAGCTGGCATCGCACTCGCCAACTCACTGTTAGAGATTGTCTCAAGCGGTACCGCTAGTGGGTTATCTTTTGTTTTTAGGCTTACCTCTGGTGCTTGTGCAAATACTTTTGCTGATATTGCATTGCTAGCACGATTAAATACTAACGTATAATTTTTACCTGCCTCTATCGTCACATCAACCCAAAATGGCTCCGACTCAACAACTTCGTGCGTATCGTAATCATCCTCGTATAAATCAGTGTATTTTAGCCTTAACTGATAAGTTCCTGGCGCAAGCTCTAAATCATCAACACGGCTAAATAATGAGCTTTCGATAATGCGCTCACCTACTTGTAATGGCACAAACTCTTCAGGAAAGTGAATATTTTCTGCCACACTCGATACACTAAACAACAATGCAACTGCACTGCTTAAAAACATTAATTTACGCATATTAGCTCCTTTATTTAATTTCAGTTTGACACTGCTTTGAAAGTTTGTCATTAGTGAGTTTAAACTTCGCAACACTTAATTAGGAACAAATATGAGCCAAGAGACTATTTTCACTAAAATAATAAATCGTGAAATTCCTGCTGATATCATTTACGAAGACGATGACACACTTGCGTTTAAAGATATTAATCCTCAAGCGCCATTTCATGTATTAATTATTCCCAAGCAAGAAATTGCCACTATAAATGATATAAATAATGAAAACTCACACTTAGTTGGTAATTTGTACACTGTTGCCGCAAAACTAGCCAAGCAAAACAACTTTGCTGACGACGGCTACCGCGTTGTTATGAATTGCAATGAACATGGTGGGCAAACTGTGTACCACATACATTTGCATATGCTCGCAGGTAAAGAAATGGGCTGGCCTCCATACCAAGAAACTAAAAAAGTGATTATATAAAATAAGCATATTTGGCGCTTCATTCAAAATGAAATTACAAGTGTTACAAAAAACACTATCACAAAGTAAATAAAAATTACTTATTTGCAACATTTTATGTTTAAATAACCGTAAAATCGTACTTGTTTTTAAGTAAAACACCATATTTCTAATACTAAAGGTGTGGGAATCGTGATAAACTTAATCAGTCAGCTTCATATAAGAGTATAAAAAACATGAGCAGCTCTGCCTTTTTGCTATTAGATAAAGAGCCAATTAACACTATTGGCATTAACGTTTTAGAACCTTTGTTAAAAACACAAGGCCTTGACGTAACCACAGGTACTAATATTTTAGATATACCTGAAGGAACTCGATTACTGTTTATTGAAACATCAAGCAAAGATGCATGGGGGAAGCTAAAAGAACAACTAGTCAACCTACGTATCAAATGCGATATCATATTATTTAACTTAGATGAAAACCCAGAGCTAGCGAACCGCGCTTTATTAAGTGGTATTCGCGGCGTATTTTATACGACCGATAACGCGGATGTATTAATGAAAGGTATTCGCCTATTAATGGAAGATCAGCTTTGGTATCGTCGCGACATAATGTGTAATGCATTAAACCGTATGTTGCAGTTTAATAAAGACGCGCTTCATAAGCTTACCGAAGGTGATATAGAGCCTGTTAAACTCACTAAGCGAGAAAAAGCAATTATTTCGTTAATGAGTAATGGCTCTAAAAATAAAGAAATTGCTGAAGAACTTAGCATTAGCCCACACACAGTAAAAACACACTTATACAGCGCATTTAGAAAGACAAAATGCCGTAACCGTATTGAGTTGTTATCTTGGGCACAGCAAAACATACCAGACGAAATTCGTTAAAGACATTTCGTTTTATTAAAAACAGACACCTTAAGTGTCTGTTTTTGTATGTGCTGATAACATTTAAAATTATACAAATCTGCTGGAACTTTGATGCTCGACTCTTTTACTCTTTATTTTGCCAGCATAGCTATTTTGGTTGTAATGACCTTGCTCAACTTTTTAACTTGGCGCACAAATAAGCAAATCCCCGGCACATTACTTTATGTTTTTTACCCTGTTTTATTATTAGGCTCTATTATTGGTTTTACCATAATAGGCAACACACACAACCTAGCGATTATTAGCATTTCCAGTAGCATGATGTTCGCAGCCTCAATTGTACATTGTTTATCGCTGAGCCAGTTTTTGAACTACCAAGGACTTGGTTTCAAGCTGTTTTGCTCTGTTACCGCTTTTACCATGTTAATACTGGGTTATTACACCTTTTTTGATCCATCTTTGCATGAGCGAGTCGTTGCATCAGACATTCAACACATAGCAGAAGCCGGATTCTTACTGTTTATTTTTATTAAGTTTGCCCGCAAGCCCTACCCTAACGGCAGTATTTTATACATTATCATTTTAAGCCTTGTTGCATTTGGCTTTATTGGGCGGTCATTATTTATGGACAGCATTGAAGAACAAAGCCTGCTCACAAGCGGCTGGTTTAGTTCGTTGCTATTTTTAAATGGTGTTATTGCGCCTATGTTTTATGCTGCGGGAATGGCGCTATTATGTAACGAACGTCGAGAGCAGCACCTCAATAAATTAGCCGATAAAGCACAAAAAGATTTAGAAATACGCGGACTCTTTTTGTCGACCATAAGTCACGAAATACGCACTCCCCTTAACGGTATTTTAGGCAGTGCTCAGCTGGTCATGAACCAAACCAGCGATACCCGCAATAAAGCCTATTGCGAGGCGATTATAAACTCTGCCGAGTCACTTAACCTACTAGTCGACAAAGTGCTTGATTATGCAAGCCTAGATCAAAGTGACGAAGCCCTTTACGAAGAAGACATAGAATTTAAAACTTGGCTTAACAATCTGTGTTTATTGCTGAGTCCTCTTGCCGAACAAAAACAGCTTACATTTGAATTGACATGTAATATTCCCGAACAGGCCTGCTACTATTGCGATCAGCAAAAACTTAGGCAAATTATTATTAATTTAGTCGGTAATGCCATTAAATTTACTGACCACGGATGCGTCAAAATTCAAGTTGATTTAGTTTTAGAAAAACAGCTTGAGCACACACTAAAAATTAGCGTGAAAGACTCTGGGCCTGGTATTGAAAGCGAAGAAATAGCCTACTTAACTGAACCTTATGTGCAAAGCAGCGCCGGAAAAGAAAAAGGCGGCACCGGTCTTGGCTTAGCGATAACCAGTCGCTTACTTGAAAAACTAAGCAGCCGATTAGAAATTGATAGCCAGCTCGGTACAGGCAGTGTATTTAGCTTTACCGTAACGTTTACTTTGGGCGAACTGAGTTTAGTTGAGCAGCGTCATCAAACTAAAGATTACTTAACAGGCCTTGATATATTGCTTGTAGAAGATTTAGATTTAAACCAAAAAATTGCTATAGAATTTATGGCCGACGACGAACATAAAATTAAGCTAGCAAAAGACGGGAAAAGCGCAATAGAGCTTATGCAAGCTCATCACTTTGACGTAGTACTACTTGATATGAACTTACCTGACTTAACCGGTCAAGAAGTACTAAAACGCCTAAAACGCATTGATCACAAAAATCAGCGAACCCCAGTACTTGCTTTTACTGCCAGCCTTAGTCCTGACGAAGTTAAAGAGTATTTAGAATTAGGGATAAAAGATATAGTCGGCAAACCAATTAAGCATCAAAAGCTTCGCCAAGCACTTAGTGACTCCCAATCAAATCAAACAGCTAACATTACCGTTGAATTAATAGATACGCTATACGACAAAACAGCCGCCGAAACACTAACAAGTTCATTTAGTGAAGATGAGGTGTCGTCGATTTATAATGAATTTGTGCTTTCGGCACGTAATAAACTTATTCGCTGCCAAAATTTGATCGCCCAGCAACCAGAGCAATGCATTAAACTTTTACATCGCCAAGCAAGTACCGCTCTGCAACTTGGTTTTAATCGCTATGGCATTGAGCTTAAAAAAATAGAGCGCCGTTTACTTGATAAAAAACCTCTCAACAATTCACTTAACGAAGCGCTAGATCTATGGCAAAAAAGCTTAGAGGAATATTTAAAGTTTGTACGCGGGCAGTTAGAGTGAAATTAAAAAGCGTTAAGGTTTTTTATATTGCACTTCGCGTTAATCAAATCTCGCTATCTCTTCAAAGTTAAGACCTGTGAAACCATGTGCTCGCAAGGCACAAAAGAGGTTTAAAGAAATATCTTTATCATTTATACGAGAATCAAAAACATATGTACCTTCAAAGCGATCCTCTGCCATTTTAAATATACAGCTATGCTTAGGTAATTTTTCATTTTTGAATACCGCTTTTTGTAACCCAATATTTAAACTGGGTAGCATAAAAGTACTCATTTCAACATTCAACATACCCTCTACTTTTCGAGTGATGTTGTAAAAGTACCAATTGTCATTGCCGACATAGAAAGGAAGTAGCTCGCCAGAATCTTCAAAAAGCTCAGCTAATTCATTTGCAACATGATCCCTTATAGCAAGGCCTTGTAAATTAATTGCAGTGAAATCACCTAAAGGAGTCTTTTTTTCTTGATTATAATGGGCACTAAAATTTATTAATGTCGACTCTTTTGATGAACCATCAGGTTTCCATAACTCAGATTCACACAAGGCTTCGCGATCAGGAAATATGACTCTGTAATGATTAACATCTGCCGTGATTTTATAAATTACTTTACTCATAGATATCAAAACGCCCTTTTTGACATAACTTTGGTTTTTTAATCTCTGCCATATTTGTCATCAAATCGCTCTATATCGTTTTCATCAAGCACTGCACCCGTTTGCACCTCTATGGCAATTAACAGCTCTTTTTGATTATTAGCCAAGCTATGGATTTGCTGTGCAGCGATATAACACGACTGGTCATGCGTTAATGTATAGGCTTGCTTGTTAATACATACATCTGCAATACCCGAAACCACAACCCAATGTTCGGCGCGATACTGATGGCGCTGCGTCGACAGTTTAGCGCCACTATTAACAGTAATTTTTTTAACTTTAAAGCCAGTGCCTTCAACCAAAGTACGGTAATTTCCCCATGGGCGAAAAACCACTTGATGATGGTTAAGTTTATCAGCCTGTGTTGTAGCAATTTGCTTAAGTAACAAAGGCAGAGAGTCCAGCTCATGTTGGTTTGCGATTAACGTGGCGTCATGAGTATGAATAATCGCTAAATCACTTACCCCAAGCGTAGCTATTGTGTGCTCAGCCTCATTAATAACTAAGTTATTAGTACTTTTTTGAGCCATGTAATTAGCATTCAAACTATTACCGTTTTCATCCTTTTTTGTAAGTCTGTCAAGGGATGAAAAGCTACCAACATCACTCCACTTTAAATCAACAGGCATGACGACCACATTGTTACTGCGCTCTAAAATGGCGTAATCGATAGAGTCACTAGGGCAACTTTCAAGCGCACTTTTATGTGGCCGTGTAAAACCTAAATCTTTAGTAAATTTGGCTGCTTGCTCCACGCTAGTTGCTATTTTTGGCGCAAAACGTGCTAACTCTTTTAAATAGGCTGTTGGGGTAAATAAAAACATGCCGCTATTCCAGCTATAACCACCTTGAGCTAAATAGCGAGTTGCTGTATCTAAGTTAGGTTTTTCTTTAAATTGGGCAACATCGAAACAACCTGTATTTGTAATGGCTGCGCCCTGTTTTATATAACCATAACCTGTGTGGGGCTCTGTTGGCGTGATTGCAAATGTCACAATTTTGCCTTGAATAGCCAGTACTGCAGCACTCTTTAATTGCTTTATTAGTTTATTAAAATCTTCAATATGATGATCAGCCGGCATCACTAACATCGGTCCTGTAATACCATTTTGCAGTGCGTAATACGCTGCAAGAGCAATCGCCGGAGCAGTATTTTTACCTTGTGGCTCTAACAATATTGCTTGTGGCTTTGCTTGCTCACTTTGTTCAGCAGCAATAAATCGGTGCTGCTCGTTACACACTAAAATAGCGTTACTAAACTGATTATCAGAAACACGTGCAAGCGTGCTTTGTAGTAATGACGTATTTCCACTAAGCAGCGGTAAAAACTGCTTGGGCATTGCTTGGCGAGAAAGCGGCCATAAGCGAGAGCCTATGCCACCGGCTAAAATTACAGGAGTGATTAAAGTATTCATACGAAAATTTGCCGCCAACAAAAAATATCAGCAACTATTTTAACACTTTATTGGCTCGATGCTAAATTAACGTGCCCTACATTAATGTAAAAGGGTCTGCGTCTAAATAGGCAGGAAACGCTGCTTTAAACTCATCCAGTGGCGTTTTTTCAAGCGTGATAGTAACTAGCTGCTCGGTGTTATCTTGCGCTTTTGCGAGTGTATCGCCTTTAAAATCGTATACCGCTGTACCACCGTTATGTGCAATACCGTTACCGTCTTCACCCACGCGATTCACGCCCACTACGTAGCACAAGTTCTCTATTGCACGCGCCATGAGTAACGTATCCCAAATATGGCGACGCACAGCAGGCCAATTTGCTACGTTTATCATTACATCGTAGTCGTTGTTATTACGTTGAAATACCGGAAAGCGTAAGTCGTAACACACCTGAGGCAATAATTTAAAACCGTTGATTTCAAAAACTTTACGCGCTTGCCCAGCTACAACAAAATCGCCTTCATTACCTAGGCGAAATAAATGGCGTTTATCGTAATAGCTTACATCTCCATTGGGTTTAACCCAATAAAATCGATTCACTTTTTTATCACCTTGCACAACCAATACCGAACCTGCCACAACCGCATTATGCTTATGTGCTTGCGCTTTTAGCCACATAAGTACTTTGCCATTTTCGGGCTCTGCACAGTCTAGGTTTATAGCAAAGCCAGTCGAAAATGTTTCGGGCAATAAAATGAGATCTGGCCGTTTAGTGATAGCGTCGAGTTGTTTATCAAACATGGCTAAGTTAGCATCTTTGTCAAGCCAGTGTAGCGAGCTTTGTAGTAGTACTAACGTTAAATGTGACATGGTGATAGAAAACCTTTATTAAATATTTACCGGTAAGGAAATGACCTTTGAGCAAAACTTCCAATGAGTTACCTTAGGGCGTGTCTCCATAAGCAGAATAACTTTAGTATTCGTTAAATGGTTCAAATCAATAACATCAACAAGGCTCAGTGGTGCTCTGCTTCTAATGGTTTCAATCACCTTTTTATCTAACTCACTTATAGTTTTCATACATTTTATCTAGCGGTTCTGAAAGGCCGCTTTCTTGCACTATACGTACATGCTCACGCTTTAATTCGCGAGCACTACTAACACCACAAGAGTGTGCAATGAGTCCTGCACCATAATGAACATACTTATTATAGTTAGCTACTCGCTGCGCTTTATCTGCCACATTTAAACCTCGTTGTAACCGCTCATTATGTGTAGTGATCCCCGTAGGACAGGTATCTTTATTACACTGCATAGCCTGAATACAGCCAAGAGCAAACATATGACCCCGTGCTGATACTACAAAATCAGCGCCAAGTGCTAGTGCCCAAGCAACCTTTGAAGGGACTATTAGTTTGCCTGAAGCAATAATTTTAATACGATCTCGAAGCCCGTGTTTTTTAAGCATACTGACAACTAACGGTAAACTTTCACGCAGTGGTAAACCCACCGAATCCATAAGAGGTTGCGGAGCTGCGCCAGTCCCTCCATCAGCACTATCAATGGTAATAAAGTCAGGTGCTGACTCTATACCTCGGTGATTAATTTCAGCAAACAAAGTTTCTAACCACCCGTAAGCACCAATAACGGCTTTAAAACCTGTTGGCTTTCCAGTCGTGTTACGCACTGTAGCAATCATATCGAGAATATCGCTGGGGCTTTTAATTTCGGGATGACCGTTAGGACTGATAGAGTCTTGTCCTTCTGGTATGCCTCTGATATTTGCGATTTCGGCGTTAACTTTTCGCCCTGGTAACATACCGCCTTTTCCTGGTTTAGCCCCTTGACTCATTTTTAACTCAAACATTTTTACTTGTTCATGAGCGGCTACTTCTTTGAGTTTTTCAGTACTTAAATTTCCGTGTTCATCGCGCACACCGTATTTAGCGGTACCAATTTGAAAGACTAAATCAGCTCCACCTTCTAAATGATAAGAGCTCAAGCCACCTTCGCCTGTGTTCATCCAACAACCTGCTAACTTTGCCCCTTTTGATAAAGCACGTACAGCAGGTTTTGAAAGTGCACCAAAGCTCATACCCGAAACATTAAAAAGTGAATTTGTGGTGTAAGGCTTTTTGCAATATGGCCCTAAAGTCACATTACTAGGATCGAGCGCTTCTTCATCAAGCGTGGGAAATGCACAATTCATAAACATGACGGTGCCTGTTACTTCTAAGCTTTGTGTAGAGCCAAATGCAGCGGTGCGATCAACATCTTTTGCAGCACGATAAACCCAACTGCGTTCTGCACGGTTAAATGGCATCTCTTCTCGGTCTTGAGCAAAAAAATACTGTCTAAAAAACTCACCTTGGCGCTCAAAAAAATATCGAAATCGACCAATTACAGGGTAATTACGCCTGATCGCATGCTTAGTTTGTGTCACATCACGAATATAAAAAATAATGACTGTTAATACTAACAATCCTAAAAAAACAATAAACAGACTCGCAAATACATCAATACTAAACATTATAAAATTGCTCATCGAAGGCCCCTTGATGGCTGTTTCTAAAATAAAAAAATGCTATGCCCATCAAAATGACATAACACTTTTATTTGTTCAAGACTTTAACCGTTTTGTGGTTAACTCTGTTGCTTTGCCAACTCAGCTTTTATATACAAACGCACCTGTGTCTCCAGTACTGATAATGGCACTGAACCATGGCGTAAAACTTGATTATGAAACTCACGTATGTCAAAACTTTGCCCTAGTGCTTGTTCTGCCTCAGTCCGTAAACGCTTAATTGTTAATTCACCAATTTTATAAGATAGCGCTTGTGCAGGCCACGAAATATAACGGTCTGTTTCGGTTTTTACATTATGCAGCGAAAGCGCAGTGTTTTCGCTCATAAAATTCATTGCTCGCTCTTTGCTCCAGCCATACATATGCATTCCCGTATCAACGACTAGACGCGCGGCTCGCCACATTTCATACGTTAAACGCCCAAATTGACTATAGGGATTTTGATAAAAGCCAACTTCGATCCCTAAATATTCAGAGTAAAGCCCCCAACCCTCACCAAATGCTGATAAATAAGCATCGCGACGATAGCTCGGTAAATTTTCTAGTTCTGCATTGAGTGAAATTT
Source organism: Pseudoalteromonas sp. S558 (assembly GCF_005886635.1). Classification (NCBI taxonomy): domain Bacteria; kingdom Pseudomonadati; phylum Pseudomonadota; class Gammaproteobacteria; order Alteromonadales; family Pseudoalteromonadaceae; genus Pseudoalteromonas; species Pseudoalteromonas sp. S558. Next base: position 9,450 of record NZ_PNDU01000048.1, read on the forward strand.
GTAAATGATGCCCAGGTACCGCCTCATGTAAAGTAAGCGCTTCTAAAACATACAAAGGCCGCTTGTCGAGTGCATAAGTGTTAACCCAATAATAACCAGCCTCATCGTCTCGATTGGAACCAGAATAGCGACCTGTTGTGTATTTAGGCGCAATGTTTGCTGGTACTGGCGCTACCCCATAAGGTTTACGTGGCAAAGTATTGAATAACTTAGGAAGCTGAGCATCCATTTTTTTTGCAATGTAAGCGGCCTCTTTTAAAAGCTGCTCTGCTGTGGTGGCATAAAACTGTGGATCCGTACGTAAAAAGTGAATAAATTCGGCAAACGTGCCTTTAAAACCCACTTCTTTTATGACATTTTCCATTTCACTACGAATACGAGCGACCTCTTGTAGGCCTAGCTCATGAATCTCTTTAGGTGTCATTTGAGTCGTAGTGTAGTGCTTAGCTCTATTTTTATAAAAAGCTTCACCTTTGGGTGTTTCTGATATACCAATACTTGTGCGGGAGCCCGGTCGGTACTGCTGCGTAAAAAATGCTAAATAGTGTTTATAAGACTGTATAACCTTTTCTTTTATAATGACTTCAGCTTTTTTCTGTAGCGCTTTAAATTCACTGTCGCTTAAACCTGCTGTATTCGTTAAAAAGGGTTTATAAAACTCAGACGTCGTTACATCATCGACTATGTAGGCGCTAATTGACTCTTCATAACCTTTTAATACAGTTTGAGGCTGAGTAAGGCCCGTCTCGAGACCTTTTTTCATCCAATAGATATTTTGTTCAAAAAAACGAGGCACTTGCGCTAGTTGTGCTAAATAAGTTTGATAATTTTGCTGTGTTTTATACTGCGAGCTATTTACGATGTACGATAAGCCCGAATGAAAACCATACTCGGATGTCAGCGGCATATAGTGCGCATTAAATACATATTCATCAACGCTATTTTGTATTTGCGCTCTAATAATACTGAAATTTATTTGATTCTCATCACTTAATTTTTCAACGTTTATGGCATCTAGTTCAGCAAGTAACTGTATTTTATTGTTATATTCTCGTGCTAAAAACTCGGGTGACAAATTTGCCAACAAGTAACCATCTACCCCTTCTAAATTACTGTATGGGCTGATGCTTTGCCTGTAATCAACAATATTTTCCGCTACTTTTGTAAACTGTTGGTCTGCATTGAACGTTGTTATTTGACACGCACTTAGCGTGCATAAAAGCACCCCACAAAAAAGAGATTGGCGTAGTGGTCGCAGTACAGAATGGCTCATTATAATTAACTTCAGGATATAATATATTTTACAAAAATATCGAAGGTCAAATAAATAGCAAGTAAATGAGACCAAGTTCAGTATTACAATGTAACTAACGCCCATTTAACCAATTACTTTTGGCTGATTAATTTTTAGCTTAAAAAAGCCAAAATTGATGGTAAAATCAGCTATCAAGTTGCCAAAATGAATATTTAAGTTCCTAAGTATCCGTTTTTACTTTTAAATAGTAACCATAACGATTACTGTAGTAAAAAAGAATAAAAGCTTGGATGCAAAACCACCTCAAGGATTGAGTTATTTTAATTGGCACTTGCATGTACTTAGTTGGTATTTACAAATGATGTTCCATGACTCCATGGCTGTAGCACAAGAAAAAATGACTAAAGTGTGTATGTTTTTAGAGCGTTATGCTCTACCCCCTACACCACTTAATTTTCAGGTTGTTTATACCTATATTAGCCAAATAAATAGTGCGCTGAATAATGAAGTAGATCGTAAGATTGCTGAAGATGAATGCATAGATAGTATTTTAATCGAGCATTTATACTTTGAATTTTTAAATTTAGGACATACAAAACAAGCCTCAATAATTCAAAATGTTGATGTTGTAATAAATACCCTCTCGTTAAGTGCACACAATACAGAAAAGCAAATTGTTCGTTTTGCTGACCACGTAAATGAATGCGTACATAGTTTTGATGAAAATAATGTAGAGCAAAGCCGCCTTGCACTAAAAACTCTCAGCGAGCAGACAAACGCTTTGCTTAAGCAGCAAAAGAAGTTTCAACAAGAATTGAGTAAGGCTAAACAGTTACATAATAAAACCCAAAAACAGCTTACCCAACTTCGCAAAGAGCATATTGTTGATAGTCAAACAGGGCTTTATAAACGCCACTACTTAACACAGCAAACGCAACTATGGACTAATCAAGAAAAATCTATTTGCGCCATTGCAATACAAATAGATAACCTTGACCACTTTACCGATAATTATGGTGACATGATCAGTGAGGTTATTTTAAATAAAGTAGCTAAACAAGTACAAAAATATGTATTTCAAAGTGGCTTAGCGGGTCGAACAGCAAAAGATCAATTTACCGTATTACTTACTGATATCGATCCTGAAACAGCTACATTAATCGCCGAAAAGGTACGTAATGGGGTAGAGAAGTTACGTTTTGTAAGCTCAAAAAACGGCATTAAATTCCCAGCTATTAATTTATCTTTAGGTATTGCACAACATGACTTGGTAGACAACTTTAATCAACTTGCAAAAAAAGCATCTCAAGCAGCCTTTAAAGCCCGTTCACTTGGACAAAGCTGTTTTACAGCTGGGCATTAAATCACCTGGTAGATCATATTCAAATTGCACCCATACAGCACAATAAAGTACACTAAGCTCTATTGCCACGATAGGATTAATCATGAACGAGACACCAGAAAAGACCACGCATTTTGGCTATAAAACAGTAGCTGAAGACGATAAAGCATCATTGGTTGCAGATGTATTCCACTCAGTAGCAGCAAAATATGATGTAATGAACGATCTGATGTCTTTTGGTGTGCATCGCTTATGGAAACGCCAAACCATTGCGAGCTCTGGTGTACGTAAAGGCCATCATGTTCTTGACCTAGCTGGTGGTACAGGCGATTTAACCGCTAAATTTAGCCAACTAGTAGGTGAAACAGGCCAAGTTGTTTTAGGCGATATTAACTCTTCTATGCTAAAAGTTGGTCGTGAGAAACTGCATAACCTCGGTTTAGTAGGTAATATCGACTACGTGCAAATGAATGCTGAAATGCTGCCATTCCCAGATAATAGCTTTGATGTGATCACTATCGCTTTTGGTTTACGTAATGTAACCGATAAAGACAAAGCTCTTCGTTCTATGTACCGAATTTTAAAGCCGGGTGGCCGTTTGTTGGTCCTCGAGTTTTCAAAACCTGAGCATGAAATACTCAGTAAAGCTTACGATTTTTACTCATTCAATTTGTTGCCAACAATGGGCAAACTAGTGGCTAATGACAGTGAGTCGTACAAATATTTAGCGGAATCGATTCGTATGCACCCAGATCAAGATACGTTAAAGGCAATGATGGATGAAGCTGGCTTTGAACAAACAACTTATCAAAACCTAACAGGTGGTATTGTTGCACTTCACCGTGGTTTTAAATACTAAGGCAGAGTGATATGGCGCTTGAACAAGCAACTGAAAAAAATAATGATGCACTTGATACATCTACTTTTTTTATGCTACCAAACTTTGTACTTTCGCTTATTGAGCGCGTACTTAATCAAGCACTTAAGCTCGACCCACAGCTTTTGCCAAAACTAAACGCTGTTAAGCAACAGCGCTTAGTTGTTGAAGTGAGAGATTGGCAACAAACCATTCAACTTGTTTTCGCTGATGATAAACTGCATTTATATTCGGCGCAAAACAGCGACAATGCTGATTGTATGATTAGCGCTGATATTGATACGCTCATTGCACTCAAAAATCCAGCGATGCTTACGCAGCTTATACGCCAAGACAAACTCGATTTGCAAGGCGATTTACACATTGCTCAAACCTACAGTAATGCATTCTCTAGTTTAGATATTGATTGGCCAGAACAGCTATCAAAGCATATTGGCGATGCGCCAGCCCAGCAACTGTATTTACAATTAACCTCGCTTAAGCAGCAAGGCAGTAAAGTAAAAAAACAGTTAAGCACTACACTTACTAGTTTATGTCAGGATGAGCTTGCTATTACGATTCACCCACTAGAACTTGAGCAATTTAAACAACAAAACCGAGTACTTAAAAGTCAAGTTGCCGTTATTGAACAGCGTATAAACGCCCTCCTAAACATTAAAACTCGCTAAGGATTTTTTGTGTCGACTGCACGATTGTATTACATCACTAAAACGCTACTTAGCTATGGGTTAGATGAGTTAGTTCCTAAGCATAAAACGCCTTGGTTTGCCAAAATTGCACGAGGCAGCTTATTTTGGTTGCGCAATCAACATAAAGAAAAACCAGCAGGTTTGCGTTTACGCTTAGCATTACAAGAACTTGGTCCTGTATGGATTAAATTTGGTCAAATGCTTTCGACTCGGCGCGATTTACTACCGCACGATATCGCTCTGGAGCTCGCATTTTTACAAGATCAAGTACAACCTTTTGAAGGTGAACTTGCACAAAAAATTATAGAAAAATCCCTTGGTATAAATGATATTAGTGAGTTATTTAGTGAGTTTTCGCAAACACCACTGGCCTCTGCATCAATAGCACAAGTACATACAGCTAAATTAATTGACGATCAAAGCATTGCACAAGATGTCGTTATTAAAGTTATTAGACCTAATATTAATGAGCAAATTAATGCCGATTTAGCGTTAATGGAAAAGCTCGCCAAAGTACTTGCCACAGTACACAATGAGTCAAAACGTCTACGCCCCGTAGAGGTTGTTAAAGAGTATAAAAAAACGCTGCTCGATGAGCTCGACTTAATGCGAGAGGGAGCTAATGGTATTCAGCTTAAGCGTAACTTTGAAGACTCTGACTCGCTTTATATCCCTGCTGTGTATAGTGATTACAGTCGTAATAATATATTGGTAATGGAGCGCATTTACGGTATTCCCGTATCAGATACCGATGCATTATTAGCACAAAATACTAATATGAAGTTACTTGCTGAACGTGGCGTAGAAGTATTTTTTACACAAGTATTTAGAGACAGCTTTTTTCACGCTGATATGCATCCTGGCAATATTTTTGTATCTCGTGAGCATCCTGAAAACCCAAAATATATTGGCATAGATTGCGGTATTGTTGGCACACTTAATAAAGAAGACAAACGCTATCTAGCTGAAAACTTTATCGCCTTTTTTAATCGAGATTACCGCCAAGTTGCACAGCTGCATGTCGATTCAGGCTGGGTGCCAGCCGACACCAGCATTGAAGAATTTGAATTTGCAATTCGTACCGTCTGCGAACCTATATTTAATAAGCCACTTGCTGAAATTTCATTTGGTCACGTACTTGTTAATTTATTCAATACTGCTCGCCGTTTTAATATGCAGGTACAACCTCAACTCGTACTACTACAAAAAACCTTATTATACGTTGAAGGATTAGGGCGTCAGCTTTACCCGCAACTCGACTTATGGAAAACAGCTAAACCCTTTTTAGAAGATTGGGTGAAGCAGCAAGTTGGTCCGTTATCAGTACTAAAAAAGATGTATGCTAATTTACCTTTTTGGGCAGAAAAAATGCCTGAATTACCTGATTTAATTTATCAAAATTTAAAACGAACACCTCAAGCTCAAATACATATCCAAAAGACATCTCATAAACCGTTAGTGTTAAGTTTGTTTGCGAGTGCGACGATGATCATGTCGGCGCTTTGTTATTTACAGCATGACTTAGTTGCTGCAAGTATTGCAATTTCTTGCTCAATAATAGGTTTTATAGCAGCATGGCGCAGCGAATAAACTAAGTGCTATTTACGCTAGTCGGCGTATAATTAGTATTTAAAATATACATTTAATCGTTTTATATATTGGAGAAAACCATGGGCAATATGGGTATTTGGCAATTACTGGTTGTTTTAGCGATAATCGTTGTACTTTTTGGCACAAAGAAATTACGCGGCATGGGTAGTGATTTAGGTGGTGCAGTTAAAGGGTTTAAAAAAGCTATATCTGACGATAAAGACGTAGATAAAGATATGGCTGAGCAAATTCAAAAATCAGAAAACGCAACACCTACTGAGTCTACCAATACTGACAAAACCAAAGATAATAATAAGGCTTAATTAGCATGGGTATGTGGGAGCTTGTTATTGTTTTAATTGTTGGCTTAGTCGTATTAGGCCCTGAGCGTTTACCTGTCGCTATTAGAACGGTGAGTCGCTGGATAAAAACAGCTAAATCTTTAGCAAACTCAGTGAAAGCCGAAGTAAGTGAAGAATTGCGTGTTCACGAATTACACGAAAATCTTAAGAAAGCTGAGCAACAAAATTTAAAAGATCTAAGCCCTGAACTACAAAGTTCGTTAAGTGAGCTACAGCAGGCCGCACAATCAGTAACCCACAGCTATAAAAAAAATCACATAGAAAAACCCAATAACCACCAAGTTGATGAAAAAAAGTGAAACTAACCACTCTCAATTTGGTCAACTTATTTATATGGTATAAAAAGTAATGGCTGAGGAAGTAAAATCAGGGTTTGTTGCTCATTTAATTGAGTTGCGCGATCGGCTCATTAAATCGCTATTAAGTATTTTAGCTATTTTTATTGCCATTGCGTATTTTTCAAACGATATCTATACATTTGTCGCAGCACCATTGGTTTCGCACTTACCAAGTACCGCGACGATGATTGCAACCGATGTAACAGCACCGTTTTTTGCTCCCTTTAAACTGACATTATTTGTGGCGTTATTTGGATCTATTCCGTGGATACTGCATCAAATTTGGGGATTTATAGCACCTGGTTTATACCAGCACGAAAAACGTATGCTCATGCCCATACTCGCCTCTAGTATTATTTTATTTTATAGTGGCATTGCATTTTGCTACTTCGCAGTATTACCTATTATTTTGGGCTTTTTTACAAGTACAGGCCCAGAGATGATGACTCTTGCGCCCGATATAAGTAGCTATTTGAGTTTTGTATTAAAATTATTTTTTGCATTTGGCATTGCCTTTGAAATACCAGTAGCCATTATGCTTTTATGTTGGAGCGGTGCAACAACAACGCAAAGCTTAAAAGAGAAACGCCCTTATATTATCGTAGGCGTTTTTGTATTAGCTATGTTTTTAACGCCACCCGATGTGTTATCACAAACATTATTAGCGATACCCATGTTAATTTTGTTTGAGCTAGGTTTAATTCTAGCGAAATTTTATACCGTTAAACCACAACAAGAATCTGAGGAATAAAATGAAAAAACAACTACTACCATTATTAGCTTTACTAAGTATCCCTGTAGCACATGCTGATGAAATTAACCTGCAGGCACTTCAAGCGTGTACATTTATTGAAAATGATTTTAACCGTTTACTTTGCTACGACAATGTTATGGCTGGTAAGCCATTGAGCAAACCAGCAGCAGCTACACAATCTCTACAAAATACCTCACCAGCTTCAGTAGTTGCCATTGCAAATACTACAAAAACAAAAAATGGCGATTTTGGTTTAGAGCATAAAGAGATTGCGAAAGAAAATGACGATGAAATCACAGCAGCGGTGAGTAGTATTGAAGAAGCGGCTTATGGCGAGCTGATTATTACGCTAGATAACGGTCAACAGTGGCGTCAAATTGGTTCAGATAGTATGCGTTTAAAAACAGCAGATACTATTGTAATCAGTCGTGGCGTATTTAACTCATTTTTATTAAAAAAAGATGGTCAAAACCGCTCTATTCGCGTTAAACGAACTAAATAATGCCATATACCTTAATTGATTCTGGGGTTAATTTAACCAACCATCAATTTGATGATCAGCATTACGATATTGTGCATCGCGCAAAAGATGCTGGTGTTCGTCATATGCTAATTATTGGCTGTGATATAGCTAGTAGCGAGCAATCGCTTGAACTTGCTATAAAGTTTCAACAGTATTCTACAGCGGGTATACACCCTCACGATGCAAAATCAGCGACCGAAGAACTAGAAAATCAGCTAACCAGCCTCGCAAGCCATAATCATGTTATTGCGATTGGTGAATGTGGATTGGATTATAACCGTGACTTTTCACCTAGAGATACTCAACGCAGCGTTTTTAGGCGCCAACTTGCGCTTGCTGAAAGTTTAAACTTGCCTGTTTATTTGCATGAACGTGATGCTTTTGAAGATATGTTCGCCATTCTCAAAGAGTTTAACGTGCGGGGAATATTACACTGTTTTACCGGCGATGCTAATGCACTGCAAAGCTATTTAGATTTGGGACTTTATATAGGTATTACTGGCTGGGTGTGCGACGAAAGGCGCGGTAAAGAACTACAAAAGCTAGTACCAAGCATTCCAATAGAGCGGTTGTTAATTGAAACTGATGCACCATTTTTAATTCCACGTACAGTTAAACCTAAACCCAAATCACGTAAAAATGAACCTTCATTACTACCCTATGTTTGCCAAACACTGGCTCAACTTTACCAAATAGATGAAAAGATAATAGCAAAGCAAACTACAGAAAACTTCTATCAACTTTTTAGTCTAGAGACACGTTAATGGCATACGCAAAAACATTATTTAGCATACTAATGTTACTTTGCGCATTTTTTTCTTTTGCAAAACCTATAATAATAAACCAAGACTTCAAACAACAAAACATCAATAGTTTACACTACTCCTTTGCCCCCACATCACTATTAAACGCAACACAAAGCGATTTTACTAAATGGCAAAAAATAATAAACAAACCGCTTAACTTAGGCTTTGAAAAACGACCTGTATGGCTTTATTTTACATTGAGAAATACATTAAACTACGATGTAGCTCCTTTACTCTCACTTGATAATCCGCTACTAAATGAAGCTCAGGTATTTCACTTATATAATTCAGAACTACTTTCCCATAGCCAAGTTGGTGATACGTTTAAACTCGCCGAGCGCCCTATAAAAAGTGAATCATTATTAGTTAAATTAACGTTGCCCGCAAATAGCATAACGACCGTTATACTCAAAGTGACTAACGATGGAGGATTACGTATACCACTTACCTTATGGCAGCAAGATGCCTATTTAGCCCATAAAAGTAAAATTAATTTAATATACGGTTTGATTATTGGTTTTGTTTTTTCGTTGGCCTTAAGTTGTCTTGTTTTGTATGGTTTTTCGAAGAAGCCCTACTTTGCTTACGTGAGTATAATAACGCTTACCTTAGGTTTACTGCTTTCATATTTTTGTGGGTTTGGTGTGCGTTACTTTCATCCTAATCTCCCCGCAATTCAGCAAGTAATAGTTCCTATATTAATTATGGTAATTACATTATTGTTTTTGCCTTTGCAGCAACAAATTTGCCAACTTAAATCCTCTTTTTTATTGCATACACAAAATATAACAAGCAGTTTATTTGCGATTTTACTGTTATTTATTTGGTTGCTACCAAGCTCAATGGCTACGCTTCTTTGTTTAGCTATTACGCCTATTGTATTGAGCCTTTACCTTTTAACTACACTAATATGTATACGAACTAACCCTTCTAAACCAAGTAAAGCACTGCTATTTTCACTCTGCTCATTTTTAGTGGTTATGCTGTACTTTAGCGTTGTTGTTTTTGACTTATATGCTTTTAATCGCAGTAGCCTTACGTTTGTTTTTATTTGCTTTTTAGGTTGTGCTTTTAGCCTGTGTTACGCGGCAATGAAACAATCAATCTTAGAACACGACAAACAGGTAGTAACGCAACAAACCTTAATTGCTGAGAGTGCAGCTCAAGATGCGTTACTAAAAGAGCGCCTTGCCTTACAAGAAGAAGCAAGCCAAGAACTTGAAGCACAAGTTGATGAACGCACCTTTGAACTACAAGTAACCTTAAGAGAGCTTGAAGAAAAAAATAGAGAGCTTGAACAACTCAATACTGAAGATGCTTTAACCGGTGTAAAAAATCGTCGATTCTTTGATAAAAAATTAATAATGGAATTGCGTCGCTCTCGCCGTGAACAAACCCCGTTGAGTATAATTATGCTTGATATCGATCACTTTAAATTAGTCAATGATACATACGGGCATTTAACTGGCGATCAAGTAATTAAAGCAGTGTCTGGTATTATTAAGAACAATTTAAAACGCCCACTTGATGAGGTCGCACGTTATGGCGGTGAAGAGTTTGTAGTGCTTTTACCAAACACACCACAAAATGGAGCATTTGATATTGCAGAACAAATGCGCAAAGCAATCGCAAAAAGTGCCGTAACGGTTGCGAGTACTGAAATTAAATTTACAATTAGCGCAGGTGTGTATACCTGTGTTGCCGATGATATTAACAAACCTGAAATTTTTACTGAATGCGCCGATAAAGCGCTTTATTACGCTAAACAAAACGGCCGCGATCAAGTAGTTACCTTTCCAATCCCACAGTAGGAGCATATTAATATGGCCCAATCAGGACTCGACCTTTTTCCGTACACTCGTATGCGCAGAATGCGCCGTAGTGATTTTTCGCGCCGCCTAATGGCCGAAAACCAACTTAGTGTTAATGATCTTATTTACCCGGTATTTGTGCTAGAGGGCAAAAATCGTCGTGAAGCAATTGAATCAATGCCAGGCATAGAACGCTTATCTATTGATTTATTACTAATAGAAGCTAAAGAGCTGGTTAAGTTTGGCGTACCTGCGGTTGCAATTTTTCCAGTTACGCCAGCAGATAAAAAATCGCTTATGGCCGAAGAAGCATACAACGATGATGGTTTGGCACAACGCACCGTTCGCGCATTAAAAGAAGCGTTCCCAGAGTTAGGTGTGATCACCGATGTAGCGCTTGATCCATTTACAACACATGGTCAGGACGGCATTATTGATGACACAAGTTACGTAATGAATGACGTAACCACTGAGATTTTAGTTAAACAAGCACTATCCCATGCCGAAGCAGGGGCCGATGTTATTGCTCCTTCAGATATGATGGACGGTCGTATTGCAGCTATTCGCGAAGCACTTGAGGCAGATGGGTTTATTCATACTCGTATTATGGCTTATTCAGCAAAATACGCGTCAAGCTACTATGGGCCGTTTAGAGATGCTGTTGGCTCGGCAGGTAATCTTAAAGGAGCCGATAAAAAAACCTACCAAATGGATCCTGCTAACTCCGACGAAGCCATTCGTGAAGTAGCTCTAGACTTACAAGAAGGTGCAGACATGGTTATGGTTAAGCCAGGTATGCCTTATTTAGATATTGTACGCCGCGTTAAAGATGAGTTTGGTGTGCCTACTTTTGCATACCAAGTGAGCGGAGAATATGCCATGCATAAAGCCGCGATTGATAACGGCTGGCTCGCTGAAGAAGCAACCATAATGGAGTCTTTACTTGCATTCAAACGTGCTGGAGCTGACGGTATTTTGACTTACTTTGCAAAGCAAGCTGCACAGTATCTAGCTAAAAAATAAATAATAAAAAGGCGGGAAACCGCCTTATTTACATCTATTAACATTTAAGTATTATTTCTGTCACCTTTATTCCCTAAACTGGTGTCCCATTTGGGATATTAATACACGGGAAAAACTAAATATGTTTAAAACAAAAATAACACCGTTGGCACTCGTCATCGCAAGCCTAAGCGCACCTGCCTCTGCTAATCTAATAATATCTGAGTATATTGAAGGTAGTAGTAACAACAAAGCAATAGAGCTTTATAACACATCATCAAGCGAAATTTCACTTGATGGTTATACGCTCAGCTTATATTCAAATGGTAAAACAACGCTAAGCAATAAAATCAGCTTAACCGGCAACCTTGCAGCTAACAGCACTTATGTTATCGCCAATGCATCCTCTGTAACTGCACTTAAAGACAAAGCAAACATTAGTAGTGCCGTTGCTAATTTTAATGGTGATGATGCATTAGTACTTACTCAAGGCGCGACTGTTATTGATAGCTTTGGTCAACGCGGTGTTGATCCAGGTTCATTTTGGTCTGGAGGCGGAGTAAAAACACAAAATAAAACACTTCGCCGCAAAGAGAGTATATTAATTGGTCGTACTTTACCCGATTCGACCTTTGATCCAAGTGAAGAGTGGATTCAGTTCAGCCAAGATGACTTTGATGGCCTAGGTGTTTTTGGTAGCACAACCCCTGTAGATCCAGAGCCAGAACCGCTTGAACCATTAGTGTGTGGTGCAGATAAAACACAAATTAATGTCATTCAAGGCAATGGTGCTGCAAGTCCACTTATGGGTACTCTTGTTGAACTAGAAGGTGTTGTAACCGCAGACTTCCAAGGTGACGGTCAATTAAAAGGCTTTTTTGTAAGCTCACTTGCTGATGATATAGATGCTAACCCGCTAACTTCCGAAGGTGTATTTGTATACTTTGCAAATACTGACGTAAGTGTTGGAGACCATGTGCGCGTGCAAGGTACTGTTGAAGAGTATTTCAATGCAACACAAATTGGCAGCGTAAGCCAAGTGTCTGTTTGTGATACTGGTTTAACTGTAGCTGCGACAAAAATCACTTTACCTTTAGCCAATACCGATGATTTAGAGCCATTTGAAGGCATGCTAGTTACATTAGAACAACCATTGGTGGTTACCAATAACTATGCTCTTGGCCGATATGGTGAAGTAGAAGTAGCAACAGAGCGCTTATACCAAGGTACGCAAATCGCATTACCGGGTGAAGCAGCCAATGCAATTGAAGCCGCAAATTTAACTAAAAAAATCTTAATTGATGACGGTTCAACGGCTCAAAACCTAGATCCTACCGCCTACCCTGCGCCGGGTTTATCGGCAGAAAATACATTACGTACTGGTGACACGGTAAATACCATTACCGGTGCGCTGGCTTATAGCTTTAATCTTTATCGTATTCATCCAACTGTAACACCTCAGTTTATTGCAACAAATGCGCGTAAAGATGCACCAGAGCTAAGCACTGAAGCAGACCTACGTGTAGCAAGCTTTAACGTGCTCAATTACTTTAATGGCGACGGTGAAGGCCAAGGCTTCCCTACTAGTCGCGGGGCAGATTCAGAAGCAGAATTTATTCGCCAAGAAGCTAAAATTGTCAGTGCGATTAGTGCAATGCAGGCCGATGTTGTTGGCTTGATGGAAATAGAAAATGATGGCTTTGGTGAATTTAGCGCTATTGCGAGCCTAGTAAATGCGTTGAACGATGCTGATACGGCCAATCAATACGCATTTGTTAACTTTAATCTTGATAAAATTGGCACCGATGCAATTACTACCGCATTAATTTACCGCACCAATAAAGTAGAAGAGGTCGGTACCGCCGCTATAACAACTGATACTCCATTTGATTTTAGTAATCGCGCTCCGATTGCGCAAAGCTTTAAATCTTTAGCAACCGACGAAGTATTTACAGTGGCTGTAGCACACTTAAAATCTAAAGGTGGTTGCGGCAGTGCCAGTGGTGCTAACGAAGATCAAAATGATGGCCAAGCTTGTTGGAATGAAATACGTACGCAAGGCGCTAATGCATACGCTGATTGGTTAAACAGCAAACCGACCGGTATTGACGACGAAGATATTATTTTAGTCGGCGACATGAATGCTTATGCGATGGAAGACCCTATACGTGCGTTTGCAGATAAAGGCTATAAAAGTGTTATTTCTGAATTAGATGGCAATACGCTTGGCTATTCTTATAGCTTTTCTGGTCGTGCTGGTAGCCTTGACCATGCTGTAGCAAGTGCATCATTACTTAGTAAAGTTGTATCGGCTAAAGACTGGCATATTAATGCTGATGAGCCAATTTCGCTTGATTATAATGTTGAATTTAAAAGTGATGCTCAACAATCTAGTCTTTACTCAGAAAGTGCTTATCGCGCGTCAGATCATGACCCTGTAATAATTGATATTCGCTCTACCTCTGTTACAACTCCTGAGCCTGAGGTAATAACGGGTGAAATTAATAATATTAGCGGCTGGTTTTGGTGGAAGAGCTATACCGTTGAAATCCCAGAAGGATATGACGAGCTTACAATTAACCTTAACGGTGGCTGGGGCGACGCCAACTTATTTGCGCGACACAACAAAAAGCCAACTTACTTTAGAAATGATTGTGCTTCAATAAATAGAGGAAACACTGAAAGCTGCACATTTACCAATCCAAAAGGCGGTAAGTGGAAAGTTCGTATAAATGGACTGGCACCGTTCTGGAACGTTAAATTAAGCTACAAAGCAACAAAATACGCAGACTAGCTGACACTCGGTTCAAAGTATTTACTAAGACTTATTAGTAAATACTTTGAACTACTCATAGTCGACTTCTATAGATTGATATTATATATCGCCCCCCATAAATTATTTTTCTATTCATATACAAATGTAATTCAGACAAGCTTCAGTAAACAGCCCGTAATATCCTCATACGATTTCACAATCATCTGCTTAACCAATAAATAATTACACGAAACCAAATTAATTTTATCCAAGTGGTATACCTAACTCGCCCTAGATTAGGTTATACCAATCTGCTTATATATGGGGTCTATTTAACGTTAAGAAAATTACGCTAGAACTAGGCAAAAATTTTTGTATCTAGTTGTTCTAAATAAAAAATTTTTTAACGACGTTATAGTGCAATTTAATTCGTTAAATTGAT
>NZ_PNDU01000478.1:0-320 GCF_005886635.1 Pseudoalteromonas sp. S558
ATGCCTGTGATCTCAAAAAATTTTTCTGAAACCTCATCATTGATCTCTACGCCGTCTTCCCAATCAATAAATACTGTTTTAATTTGTTTGGCGAGCATTAAATTAACTTGCTCAATAGTCGGCTTTACAACATATAAACTCACTGTTACGTAAGACACGATTTGGTTTATTAGCAGCAATGCTGCTACTAAAAAAACCGTTTGCCCAAATGCACTGCGTGGAAACATCCCCATATAAATTACTTTTCACCATCCGGCACAAACACATAGCCCAAACCCCATACAGTTTGGATATAACGCGGGTTAGCGGCATCAATTTCG
>NZ_PNDU01000479.1:0-483 GCF_005886635.1 Pseudoalteromonas sp. S558
ATAAAATATTATTTTTAAATTAGGGCATGTTGATCTTTGTGGATTGAAATTTGTTCAATCTAGGGGCGGTTGAATCGCGGTGCGAGGTTTGTAACCTAGTGGGCTCGGTAACTGCTCGCTTACTTATCACTGTATTGTCTGATGTCGCGAGTAACTATTGCTCTTTAGCTAAGTTTTGATACATTTTTGTACCTTCCGTAAATCTGCTTTTTCCTTTTCTTCCTTTATTTTTTCCATGATATACATGTAAAAATGCATCGCATGCTGTTGGGCTGGACTGAGTTAATCGTGCTTGACCTAACGCCTTTGGTATATCTGTAGCATCAGCCCTAAGTTCTTTCAATGTATGCCATTGTCATTGCATGGCGTGACCCTCTTAATCGACCTATCATATGCCAACCAAGTTCGCGTACTTTACTATACCAAGGCGTAAGAAAGTCGCCGTCTGTTACAATATAGACACTAGGGCGTGTTGACTTTTGT
>NZ_PNDU01000480.1:0-298 GCF_005886635.1 Pseudoalteromonas sp. S558
TCCCGCCAAACAGCGGCTCAGTGGCAAAATAAACTAGACACCCACCCTAATTTTTGCAGTATGGCGAACTAAGTACTAGGCTTTGTTTAGTGCAAGAGCAGCAGGGTGTCTTATGGCAATCGCGAGAAAGCGTCAAGTAAGTTTGGTTGATACAAAATACTATCACTGTATTTCACGTTGTGTTCGGCGTGCATTTTTATGCGGTGAAGACCATTTTACGGGTCAATCTTACGAGCACCGCAGAGGGTGGGTTGAAGACAAGCTGCTTGAGTTAGCTAAGATATTTTGTATTGACGTC
>NZ_PNDU01000481.1:0-635 GCF_005886635.1 Pseudoalteromonas sp. S558
TAGTCTGACAGAGAGGGGTATCGAATAAGCAAGAATTAGTAAATAGCTTAAATAATAATGATGCAGCAATTACTATTTTCGACCTTCATGGCGGACATAGTGAAAAAGGAGTCGGGACTATAAAGCTCAAGGATGAAATAGTAACTGTCTATGATCTAGTTGGTGAAGTGAAAATGTCACCTATTGTCATTTTGAGTTCGTGTGACACAAGTCCTATTGATAGAAATCATAATACTACGTCAAATGCATTTTTCTTAGCTGGAGCTAAAACTGTGTTGGCAAGTGCCTTACCACTTACAAGTCATGAAGCATCAATATTCATAACACGGTTATTATTGAGAGTTAAGCATTACCTACCTAAAAGATTAGCTGGAAATGAAGGCATTAGAATGAAATAAACTAGACACCCACCCTAATTTTTGCACTTTTCGAAGTTAGAGGCTAGCCTTTGTTTAGTGCAAAAAACAAGCAGGGTGTCTTATGGCAATCGCAAGAAAGCGTCAAGTAAGTTTGGTTGATACAAAGTACTACCACTGTATATCACGATGTGTACGCCGTGCATTTTTATGTGGTGAAGACCATTTTACGGGTCAATCTTTTGAGCATCGACGAGGGTGGGTTGAAGATAAGTTACT
>NZ_PNDU01000482.1:0-654 GCF_005886635.1 Pseudoalteromonas sp. S558
TTCGAGATAGGGTATGTGTGTACTTTTAATATACCCGCGTTTATCTTCTCGTATACAACGCCCTGTTAATTCAACAAGTTCAAGGTACGATTTAAGCTCAAACGGGAGTCCTTTTGGCATTATTTGACGTGGCATGCCTGCAAAGCGGAGAAGTTGTTTTGGTTGTTTTCCTTCCATTGCACATGTTAAGCGTAGTTGGGCGCTGGTATGGTCAGATTCTTCTGGGGTGTTAGCCATTTTAGCTCTGATTGGGTTTAAGTCGACATACGCCATACAAGCTACCAATGCGGCTTCATCAAGAAGTGCTTGTGACCTAAACCGCCCTTCCCAGAACCTACCTGTGCAGTTATCTTCTTTGTTTGCTCTGCGCGCAATGTCTTCATTTAATAACCTCATAAACCAACTAATACTTGATAGGCGTTCTCGGTATTCCTTTACTGTTTGATTAAAAAAGATAAGTTCAGCTTTACTTAGCTTCTCACCCTGTATGTACTTTTGCGTAAGTGCAGTGCCCTTACACAGCTTGTGCCAGCGAATAACAATTGCTTTGTCATTCAGCCGATTCGCTTTTTTATCATCAACATACAGGACTAAATGGGTGTGGTTACTCATAACAGCATAAGCACAGACGTCAATACAAAATATCTTGGCTAA
>NZ_PNDU01000483.1:0-302 GCF_005886635.1 Pseudoalteromonas sp. S558
AGCACAGACGTCAATACAAAACACCTTGGCTAACTCAAGCAGTTTGTCTTCAACCCACCCTCTGCGGTGTTCGTAAGATTGACCAGTAAAATAGTCTTCACCGCACAAAAAAGCACGCCGAACACAACGTGATATACAGTGATAATACTTTGTATCAACCAAACTTACTTGACGCTTTCTTGCGAT
This sequence comes from Pseudoalteromonas sp. S558, assembly GCF_005886635.1. Classification (NCBI taxonomy): domain Bacteria; kingdom Pseudomonadati; phylum Pseudomonadota; class Gammaproteobacteria; order Alteromonadales; family Pseudoalteromonadaceae; genus Pseudoalteromonas; species Pseudoalteromonas sp. S558. Next base: position 187 of record NZ_PNDU01000483.1, read on the forward strand.
AGCCATGTGACACCCTGCTGGTTTTTGCACTAAACAAAGACTAGTACTTCGTTTCACAAAGTGCAAAAAATTAGAATGGGTGTCATTGTTATTTGTCGAACGAAAAGCTATCTACT
>NZ_PNDU01000484.1:0-860 GCF_005886635.1 Pseudoalteromonas sp. S558
ATCTCCAGCTATTATCCACGGGCCCTCTTCATTTTGCGCCGCTTCGTTTAGCGCTGCAAGTAAGGTATTTCTATTTTGCCAATGTTGTTTCGATCGCGGTGAAGGAGGATGTGCTACGAAAACCGTTATAATGTGATCAACAAATAGAAACTTTAATTTAATATAACCTAATTTATCAGCATCTAATTTGATCTGCTGTTTATAAACCATAGGTATACGTGATAGAACAACAATACCGTAAGGAATGCCTTCAATTTCTTCATAACCAAACATATCGGTTGTGCTTAAGAATCGACTCAACAAATCACGGTTATTGTCACTGAATTCTTGTAAAATCAGCACATCCCATTTTTGTTGCAGTAGGGTTAATAAATGAGCGTCTATGTATTCATTATTATAATTTAAGTTTATTTGCTTAAACGTCAGGAGCCGCTCATTACTGGATGTTTGATAAGATAAGCTAGGAAACATTGGACTAAGGCCTAGCATACATATAAATAGTAGCCCTACTGCAACTTTATATAATCTAAGCGTAATCAAAAATAAAGCACATATAAGTGCTGCTGCTAATAATTGAATACGTAGGGAAACAAGTACATCTGCGTAAAAATAATTTAATGGATTAAACGCAAGTGCAATAAAAAACAGTGCGGCTAATAAAAAAATAATCCGAAAAAAAATAATTTGCGAATTATTGAGCGTGAAGACTCTAAACATAAATTTATCGACCTAATTAATTTTTCAGGGTCTGTTAATCTTTGTGGATTAAAATTTGTGCTATCTAGGACAAATCCAAAGGGCAGCAAATGTTTGGTATTTATGCTGTATTATCGCCTATTTATAGAAAATAAACTCACCAC
>NZ_PNDU01000485.1:0-963 GCF_005886635.1 Pseudoalteromonas sp. S558
TTTATCAATTTAACGAATTAAATTGCACTATAACGTCGTTAAACATTTTTTATTTAGAACAACTAGATACAAAAATTTTTGCCTAGTTCTAGCGTAATTTTCTTAACGTTAAATAGACCCCATATATAAGCAGATTGGTATAATTGAACAGATTCGACCTCTCAATATTTTTTTTCTGGTAGTATGGGCAGGTTATAAGCAGTTTAAGCAGTGAACACACTATGTTAAGTCCTTTTTTTCAGCAGCACGCTGATTACGTTTCTATCTCTCGTGAGCAGGGTTGTCGATTCGCTAAATGCGTAGCTGATGATTTTAATCCACTTCATGACAAAGATGCCAAAAAGTTTTGCGCGCCAGGAGACTTACTTTTTTCATTGGTACTAGATCGCTATGGTATTAGTGAACAAATGGAATTTACCTTTGCCGGTATGGTTGATGAAAACACCAAACTACATTTTCCTGAGGGAGCAGATGAGTTTGATGTAACCAATGGCGAAAAAGTTATTTTAAAGGTAAAGCGCAAAGGTAAAACCAGCCAATGCCCAACATTGACTAATAGCCTAATAAAAAACTATGTTGAGTTTTCGGGTACTACCTTTCCGCATGTGATTATTCCGTTAATGGGCAAGCAAGAGGTAATGATTAACCCTGCACGTCCGATGATCATTTACGAATCAATGCTTATTAATCTTGATAATCTTGATATTACAGCGCCAGTACTTGAGTTTGCAGAGCCAAGTTTTGAGTACGCAGGTAAGCGCGGGAAAATTACACTACGTTTTAACCTGTTAGAAAACGGCGTTAAAGTAGGGTGTGGTGAAAAGCATATGGTGGTTTCGGGTATACGCGAATACTGCCAAGCAACGGTTGACGATTTAATTGCATTTTACAACGAACGAAAAACAACGCTAAAACCAGCTTAAAATTAAAGCAAATTATAGTAGGCGTTAAATACAGCTGTAT
>NZ_PNDU01000486.1:0-353 GCF_005886635.1 Pseudoalteromonas sp. S558
TACTCTTATCTGAAATGGTGAAAAATCCATTATTTATCCTTTTACTTTAGTCCAATGTTTTTTTGTGAATCCAATCTTTTTAGCTAACGAGTCATCTTGGTGAAATTTTATTCTTTCAAACACTTCGCATCGTTACTTCTCTGATTATTTGGGTTACATTGCCAATGTACTAAATCTTTGGGGTAATATTCATGATCGATAAAACTGCTATCGTCAATGTGATAAAGCTTAACGACTAAAGCAACCTCCCAACACCAGTAACCTATATAGGCATCGGTATCCATTAAATGGTAATCAGGACTTCCTTCTAGCTTATACCAAGCATCTAAATAAGCCTTTACTAATGTATGCCG
>NZ_PNDU01000487.1:0-427 GCF_005886635.1 Pseudoalteromonas sp. S558
AAGAAATTTATAGATGTGATATTACCTTTTTGCAAACAGCTATTAAAGGTCAGTTTATATAATTATATTTAGTTATGTATATTTATATACGAAAAATAGTTGGTTGGCTGGTTTATGACACACAGCTAAGTACACTGGCAGCTGATTTAATGGTAGATATTTGCAGACGAGAGCAGGTAAAGCCAGCGCAAGTCACATTGCACTCGGATAATGGCAGTCCAATGAAAGGGGCAACGTTATTAGCGACATTGCAGGAGTTAGGTATTGTTCCTTCATTTAGCCGACCGTCTGTGAGTAATGATAACCCTTATTCTGAATCGCTATTTAAGACGTTAAAGTATCGTCCAGAATACCCTGAGAAAGCCTTTGAAGATATCGCGAGCGCAAGCAAATGAGTTAACTAATTTGAATATTTGTACAACGAAGA
>NZ_PNDU01000049.1:0-9653 GCF_005886635.1 Pseudoalteromonas sp. S558
GTGGTGGGCTTGCGGGATTGAAATTTGTTCAACCTAGGGACGGTTGAATCGCGGCGCGAGGTTTGTAACCTTGTGGGCTCGATAACTGCTCCTGCGTTATCGTCTATTTATGGGGGAACAAGCATAGATCATAGGCTCTGCCTTACTTAAATACCAAACAGTCTGCTGTAAATTCAACCTCGAAAGATCAACATGCCCTAGCTAAAGGTTGAACTTACACTGTACGTTTGGTTTTAGACAAAACTAAACTTATTAAGGATGGTTACACCCTGCTATAAACACAAGTAAAAGTAAGGCCTGTAAAAGTGAGGAAGATTTACTTTACTTTTTACTTAGCTTTTTAAAAGGCAGCAACCTGAAAGGATTAATAATTTTTAAGTAACTCATTAAACTTTTGGTTTATAAATCAATTCATACTATATTTGGCTTATAAATCTTTACCTTTGTATATTGAGCATTCTTTTATAAGGCGCACTTATTAAATTATTAAAAACGTTATTACAATTTCTCTTTATATTATTACTGCTGGCTTTAGTAATTGGCTTAACGCTACCTCAAAATTACAGTGTTGATAAAAAAATGGTAATAAACGCAGATACTCGCACTATTAAATTATTAGTTAGCGATTTTGATCAGTGGCATAAATGGTCCCCATGGCAACAAGTAGATACATCAATTCGTTTTAGCGTTAATGAACCGAGTGCTGGCGTAGGGGCTCATCAATCATGGGTTAGTAAGTGGGGTTATGGAGAGATGACCATTACTTCCATAAATAAAGATAAAATAGCATTTAACTTACTATTAGATAATGAACATATAGTACAAGGAACCTTAGAGTTTGCTCAAGCAAATCAAGTCATCATGGTTACATGCCATATTGAAGGTCAGGCAACTACATTATTAATCTCAGGCTATATGGCTATGTTCTACAAATATATATTAAGTAATGCAGTAACCTTGGGGTTAAATAATTTAAAAACAGTCGCTCAACTATATGAGCCACAAGCTACTACGGACAGCCATGACAGTAAAAACAGCACAAGCCCGAATTAATCTCGCTAACATAATTGAGTCATTACTTGGCTACTCAGTCGCAAAAATAGCAAGCAATGGGCTTTCCTCATCAAATGAGCAAAGTTATGGGCCACAAGGAAGAATAAAACCTCTGTACCACATCAATAGTGATAACTCTATTTTAGCTCGCGCTCAAAAAAGACAAGATCTATTACTCATTAAACAACAACAAAATATTGAAGCAATTTTATCAATGGCAATGAGTTTTTGCCCTGATGTAGCCAGTAGTCACCGACCGGATGCAGACTGGGTTGAGCACTTTGTTGCTTTATGTGAAGATACTTCTAATGAGTCAATGCAAACGCTATGGGCAAAAATTTTAACGGGAGAGACTCTCAATCCTGGGACTTTCTCAATTAAAAGCCTGCAAACTCTCAAGCACATGACCCAGCGCGAAGCCGACTCGTTGCAAAAATGTGTTTCACTTTCTGGCTATAATGAAAAAGACGACAGTCATTTTATTTTGCTTGGCTTTTATAAAAAGCCATCCCTGTTTGATTTACTGCGCAAGGGCAATAAAGTGTCATTAAATTTAGGAAGAACAGGCATTAGCTTCCCTGATATTTTAACGCTAATGGACCTTAACCTACTCTATAGAAAAGAAATTGAATCAGCGGTACTTAAAGCAGGACAAGAACTTACACTGTCTTTTTTGTCACAAAAAGTAACATTAAAAGCAAAAAGCAGTGATTTAGTATTGAGCTATTACAAATTCACTCAAACCGGTGATGAGCTATCTAAACTTATTAATTTTCCAATCAACAAAGTCTACAAGCAATTGATTAATAATGCATTAGAGGGAGAGTTTGAGTTAGCATGGCATGCTATAAAATAGCACACCACACTTTATTTAATTAGTCTGTGCTAATTAGAAGTGAACTTGCACACCTACAAATGGGCCTGACGCATCAATATTAGTATTAATATCATCAACGTCGTCTAACTCCAATGTCATAGAGCGATAACCTGCTTTAACTGCAACATCTACAGCTAGGTTATCAAGCAGTTCCCACGCTACACCCACTTGATAATCTTGTACTTTGCTGTCGTCGATAGCTAAGAAGCTACCTTCAACAAACATGCTTAAACCTGTAAATGGTAGACCAGCTTCAGCACGACCGTAAGCTAGTGGTACAAAACCTGAAAAATCAACGTTTTCTGTAAAGTTAGCACCACCAGTTTGCGTAGTACCCGTTACTATCATATCACCGTCAAACTGCTTTACATTTAAACCTAAATCAATCGAGATCAAGTCGTTATCAAATATTTCGTAGTAAAAAATATAATCAATATGTGTCAAATCGTTAACCGAATTAACAGCAGTACCCACGACATAATCAGAACCATTAAAGCTAAATGTATCAGTTAATACTGCAGAGCCATTTAGTTCAAGCTCTGTATATTTAAATTTGAAATTAGGTACTACAGGGACTGGGTGTTCAAGCGCGATGTAATAACTTACAAATGTTTCATCTTTAAATTTAAAATCTTGAGGTTGATTTCCTTTATAAGAAAACTGACCATCGCTATCTGATTTCCAACCATCAACACCTGCGTACAAGCCTAATAATGTATCAGCTTGTGCTGCTGGTGCTAAACATGCCAGTGAAAGGGCTGCTGCTAAACAATACTTTTTCATTTTTTATCCTTGAGCTAATAGCTCGCTAAGTTCGATTAAAGCCGCGTTGGCTCTAGAAATATAATTTGCCATAACCAAAGAATGATTAGCTACATAGCCAAAACCATTTCCGTTTAAAATTATTGGGCTCCATACGGTTTCTTGAGTTGCTTCAAGTTCACGTATAATTTGTTGTACACTTACACGGGCATTCTTCTTTTCGAGTACATCAGCAAAGTCATACTCCACTGCCTGTAAAAAATGCAATAGTGCCCAAGTTGCACCGCGAGACTCATAAAACACGTCATCAATCTCTAACCATGGTGTTCTTATTTGTTGCTGTAATGGCGCAAGTGTCGCTTGTTTATTAGATGAATTACCCGCTAAATCTGTGTTTACTTTTTCTTGGCCTACACTGGCACTCAAGCGCTGACTTAAGCTGCCTAGGCGCTTCTCTGCTTCTTTAAGCCAACCGCGAAGGTTGTCAGCCCGTGCGTAAAATTGACTATCACGCTCGTGTTGATTTGCAATTTGCGTACGATAAACAACTAAGTAATCAATCCCTTTTTGATATTCACCTTCAGCACTTGGCCATGCCCATGCTTCAGAGCTTATATTAAATTGCGGCTGCGCTTTTTTAAGAGCTTCATGTTCAGTTGACTGTGATTGTGAGCGGCTAAAATCTTTACGCATAGAAAGTGATAAATCACGTACCATTTCTAGTGCACCATATTCCCATGCTGGCATGTCATCCATAATCATACTTGGCGGCATTACATCATTTGACAAATAGCCTCCTGATTTATTAAGTAAGGTATTTGCTACTGTGATTAATGTGGAGGTGGTGATATAGCCCGTTACTATTTTTTCGTTACGCAGCTGTGCTTGCTCTTTTGCATTTGCAACAACGTCAAAGCGTGAAGGCTCGGTGCTCCAATATACAGCAATGGCATAAAATATGATGAGCAGTAAAACAATTGCTCCTGCTATTTTTCCTTTATGTTGCGACATACATACTCCTAATGGTGGGAATGTTGTGTTGATGACTTTGATTGCTTCGCTTGCGATTCAAGCGACACCACCTGCGCATTAGTGAAAAGGCGGTTGCCATCACTAAAATATAGCGTGAGTTTACGTTCTTGCCCTACTTTTAGTGGCTCTTGTGGCTCAAACACCATTAAATGATAACCACCAGGTTGAAAGATTACACTTTCATGGCCTTTAATTACTACTGAGTCAACCTTTTGCATTTTCATCATGCCATCAACGTGTGAATGCTCATGTATTTCTACATGCCCTACACCATCAATGCTCGCTTTTATTAGCGTTGCAGCTGCTTTATTGTGATTAGTAATTGTTAAATACCCTACACTTGATGTACTTGCAGGTAAAAACTCTCTAACTTGAGCATTATTTACTATAAGCTCTGCGGTATCAGCGTCATGATCATGTCCAGAATGCGCCGCCAGTGATGACGAAAAAAAACCAAACATTAATGTAGTCGCTATCGAAAAACACCATTTCATCATCATTATAATCCTTGTTAAAACATAAAATAACACGCTAAATTTAACATAGTTACTTTATAATAGTCAGTAAAATTAAGGATTAAGAAATCATTTTTTGTTATCAGCAACTAACCAACACACTATTGCGATAAACAATAACGGCCATGCAATAATTACCGAGCCAAACAGTAAGGCTAAAATAGTACCCACTAATGCAACTACACCAGCACCAATTAACCCCATAGCTACAAGCGCAACAACAACCACTACTGCAACTATTGCTGCAAATGCACCTACCAGCTCAAGCCCTGCCCAGCTGATATCAGCAATCCAAAGCGGAAACTGCCAAGTATCAAAGTGCGTAAACGATATTAAATTAGTAAACAACAATAAATAAACAAGTACACATACGACTAAGGCTTTCATTGGATTACTCCTTAAGATATTTTTTCATCAAGGCAGCAATGTGCAATAAAATAACCTAATGCAATTGCAAACGGAAAACTCAAAAATAACAAAATAGTGACCAAACGCGTTGACCATACCGGAAAATCTAATCGATATGCCAAACCACTACATACACCCGATATTTTTTTATCAAGCGTATTCTTATACCAGCCACGTTGATGATTAAAACTATTCATAACACCCTCCTAAGCAGTTTGCTTTACGTTAGTTTTTAAGCTCGCTTTTAAACTTGCAAGCTCTGCATCAATTTTTTCATTTTTAACTAACGACTCTATTTCAGATACAGTCAAGCTTGCTGAGTCAGTGAGTTCATAAGCTTCTACTTGCGCCTCAATACCTTCAACACGTTGCTCAATTTGTTCAAAACGAGATAACGCATGCGTCACTTTATCGCTTTGTAATTGGGTATTAATTTTATTTCTTGCAACAACAACGTTATGACGCTGTGATAATTGAGTTTGCTTAACTTTGGCTTCTGCCATTTTTTGTTGAAGACGCTCACAATCGTTTCTAATTTTTGTAATAGACTCTTGAAGGGCCACTAATTGAGTTTGCTTATTCGCAATACTTTCACTCAGTTCCTGCTTTGCAACTAATGCTGATTTAGCAAGATCATCACGCCCTTTTTCAACAGCAAGTTCAGCTTTGGTTTGCCATGTTAACAGCGTATTTTTTTGAGTATCAATTTGGCGGTTGATTATTTTCTCTTCGCACAATAAGGCTGCTGCAGTACTACGACACTCATTCAGTGCATCTTGCATCTCGCTAAGCATTAAATTGACCAGCTTTTTAGGATCTTCTGCTTTATCAAGCATGGCAACAATGTTTGATTGAATTACATCATTTACGCGATTAAATATGCCCATGGTATTCTCCAGTTGATTTTAAATTGATTACAACAAGACGATTCCAAGAGTTGTGCCAAGTCAATTAAAATAGAAGTAAACACAATAATATCAGTAGATTAAGCAGTTTATAATCAAAATAAGAATGACTTGAAACTGAATGAAATAAAGTGTAATTAGCCAATAAAGTATGTTTTTGACTAATTTTTAGGATCAAAAAAGCCACTCGAAAGTGGCTCAATATTTAATGCTTGTGCATAACTTTATTCTGGTACAAAGCTGAGTGCCTTATCCATAACTGATAAATCAGCTTGCTTGCCATGACCGTTTTCAGAAAGGTGGCGTCTAAACCCACGTGCGCCTGGTTGTCCCTGAAAAATACCGAGCATATGGCGCGCAACATGCCAAAAGTTAGCCCCCAAGCGCATTTCTTCTTCAATGTAGTCATACATAGAACGCACTACATCATGACGAGATTGCGTATTGGCAGCATCACCATATATTTTTTCATCAACGTCATTGAGCATAAATGGATTACTGTAAGCTTCGCGGCCAATCATTACACCATCGATATGTTGTAGGTGTTCTAGGCTCTGCTCAATTGTTTTTACACCGCCATTTAGGCTTAAATCAAGCTGCGGATAATCTTTTTTAAGCTGGTAAACACGAGGGTAATCAAGAGGTGGAACTTCACGGTTTTCTTTCGGACTTAAGCCATTGAGCCACGCTTTACGAGCATGAATAATAAAATCATCACAGCCTACTTTATGAGACGCTTCAATAAGCGCACATAAAAACTCATAAGAGTCTTGCTCATCAATACCAATACGCGTTTTAACTGTTACCGGAATGCTTACTTCGTTTTTCATTGCTGCAACACAGTCAGCAACTAATTGAGGTTCTGCCATTAAACACGCACCAAAACGGCCATTTTGAACTCGGTCTGACGGGCAACCTACATTTAAATTTATTTCGTCATAACCTCGCTCACCCGCAAGCTTGGCACATTGCGCAAGTGCTTTAGGATCTGAGCCACCTAATTGCAACGCAACAGGGCCTTCGTGCTGATTAAAATGAAGATAGTCACCGCGACCAAATAAAATAGCCCCCGTAGTTATCATTTCGGTATAAAGCACAGTGTGCTTAGTCATCTTGCGATGAAAAGTACGACAATGGCGATCAGTCCAATCCAACATAGGTGCCACGCTAAACCGCCTAAACCCTGTATTACTTGCCATTACTGGGCTAGAGCCCTTATTTAGTGTGTTACTCATATAGTCTGAATTGCCTTGAATTGCCTTGAATCGCCGCGAGTTTCGATATACAGTCACCCTATAGTCACCCTCATGGGGTTGGACTGATCAATAACTTAGGGTTAAATCATGGCTTCATATAATATCGAAAAACGTTGTCTTGCTTCAGGCGACTACCGCTATAAATGCGTAGTACGCGAGAAATCTAAGGGCAAGATTATACACAATGAAAGTAAAACATTCAGTAAAAGAGTGTTGGCTGAGAGTTGGGGCAAGAAACAAGTTAATGATATTGAGCAATCGAGGGTGACTGAAACAAAACAAACGGTCACCCTAGGCACCCTGATGAACATGTATTATGAAAACCATGATTTATGGAATGCTACCGGACGTACTAAGCAATTTGTTATTAAGATGCTGATTGATTGCGATATAGCATCGGTTTTATCAAATGAATTACGCACTAGTGATTTAATTGAGCATTGTAAAAATAGACGCAGCGCTGGTGCGGGGCCAGCGACTATTTATCATGATATAGCATATTTGCGCAGCGTTATGAAAAAGGCGGGGCCAGTATGGAATATTGATGCTAACTATAAAATATTTGAAGACGCAGTGCCGGTGCTAATCGAAATGGGGTTAGTTGGCAAAAGCCAAAAGCGAACACGCCGCCCTACCGATAATGAATTAGATAAATTGCGTGAAGGCTTAAAGGAACGCATGGACTACAGGCCAAACGGTAAAGTGCGCATTCCTTTTTTAGATATTTTAGATTTTAGTATTTTAACCTGCATGCGTATTGGTGAAGTTTGCAAACTGCGCTGGGAAGATTTAAACGAGGATCACAAAACTATATTAGTTCGCGATAGAAAAGACCCGCGCAAAAAGGAAGGTAATCACATGATTGTGCCTTTGTTGGCTGGTTCATTTGATATTGTTATGCAACAGTCTAAAAATGATGATTTGATATTTCCTTATAACTCCCGCTCTGTAACTGCTGGTTTTCAACGTGTACGTAATGCATTAGGTATTGAGGATTTACGCTATCATGATTTACGCCGCGAAGGTGCTAGCCGGTTATTCGAAAAAGGTTATTCAATAGAAGAAGTAGCACAAGTAACAGGCCACCGTAATTTAAATATTTTATGGCAAGTTTATACGCAATTATTTCCGCATAAATTGCATGATAAGTTTAATAATTAATTTGTAGTAGCTTACACCCTCACAGTAATAGATGAATTGCACACACTCTTACATTAAACTTACTCAAAGATAATAAAAAATTTTTCAATAGTCATAATTTGTTAAAACCATATAAGTCAGGGTGAGTAATGACCGTATCGCATAAATACTTAAGTATTGATATTTTTCTTTTTTCACCTTGTAATTCTTTAACAGGCCATTATGCTATGGCCAACATAATTATTACTAAAATTCCATTTTGAGGTTATAAATGTCGGCTGAAACAGCAACTAATGTAGCAACTTATGCTTTTACAATCACAGAAATATTATCTTTGATATTAGGTATTGTTTCTATTGTATTGGGAATTTTTGCTATTTGGTTGACTCCTCATCTAAAAAATGAATCTGAAACTCTCAATAAAGAAACTCAAGAATTATTGGTTGAGATTAAAGTTGATGCCAAGTCAGTTACCCGTGGTGTTTTAAGTGAAATGGAAAAATGGGGCGATGTTGGTAGAACCGCACTAACATCCAGTTCAGAAGATAATAGATCTGGTGGAGTTGGCTCATCCACAAGTTCCTCTAATTCTTCACCATCAAATTAAGGAATTAAAATGTCCAATAACCTATTCATTTCGTACGATTTAAATTCTCCTCATCAAGATTATGATGCGATCATTGAAGTTATAAAAAGCCTAGGCCCTTGGGCTTCTGTTCAAAAGTCACTTTGGTATGTAAGTTCAGATAAGTCAGCCGAACAGGCTGCTGTTATTATTAGTGAAAAGATGGATGCTAATGATTCGCTTATCGTTATGGACACCAAGAGTAATAATGCATATTGGTTTAACATATCTGAAGAAGTTGCGAAGCATATACAAGAGCACTGGCACAATTAATCAAAAATCAATAAATTCATGAAAATAAAATCTGTTGTCTACTGATATGAATAAAACTGTTAGATATGATTGATTTTTATAAATCATATCTAACAGTTTGCGTTGTTTATTTAACTAATTAACTCATTATGTATAGATTCACTATTATCTAATAATCTGTGTAAAACAGTATCTAAAAGCTGGTGCTTTAACTGAGTATAGTTTTCTTCATTAGTTAGCAGAGTTAATACAGCCAGCATTTCAGTGTTTAGTAGTGCGATTCTGTCTAGCTTATCCATCATAGTAAAAGTTACCTTTAGTGTTTAATTTAGGATAACTCTATCGCCTTTTTAAAATCGCGCGTTTTTACAAAAATTAACTACCAAAAACTTAATTAACCATTTTTTATTTGCTTTAATATTGGATAACAATAATGACTGAATTAATTTCAAAGATAGTCTTGCCCTTAGCTTCGACACTGACAGCATGTGTCGCAATTTATTTTACTTGGCAGCAATCGAAATCAAATAAACAACATAACGAATTATCTGTTAGGCCTGCAATATGCAGTAATTTATACTGTCACATAGACACATTAGAGTTCACAATTACAAACAAAGGTCTTGGCCCCGCTAGAGTCGATGAGTTTAAGTTTTATTATGATAATACGCTCATAGAATACGAAAATTTTAAGAAAAAAATAGATAAAAAATAGATAAAAAATAGATAAAAAATACCTCAAGTTTTGCTTAGATACAAAACCACCTGTTACAGCAACACAAAGACAAAATATCTTTATAGATATATAGCTAAAGATGCTACATGCAT
>NZ_PNDU01000488.1:0-293 GCF_005886635.1 Pseudoalteromonas sp. S558
ACTAGTTTGAAAGAAGTTTTGTTTTATTTGTTAGTACCGAGTTGTTTTAGTAATAATCCTACACGATATCCTCAAGTTAACTATTTTTTCCGGCTCAATCGCCTCTTTTCAGGCACACTTATATTAATTTTTTAGGATACATATTATGTCTACTACAACTACTGGTTCAGTAAAATGGTTTAACGAAGCTAAAGGTTTTGGTTTTATCGAGCAAGAATCTGGCGCAGACGTGTTCGCACATTTCAGCGCAATCTCTGGCGACGGTTTTAAAACTCTTGCTGAAGGCCAACGTG
>NZ_PNDU01000489.1:0-404 GCF_005886635.1 Pseudoalteromonas sp. S558
GACATATTTGTACTAAAATATGGCGCTTTTGACGTGGTACTCGCCATAATCGTTTTTGAGGTGATAGGACTATGGCACATGCAAATAAAGGCAATCAGAACGCTAATCTGCAGCATTAACCCAACAGCGAAGGTCATGTGGGTTAAAAAAGCGAAAAAACGGTAAAAAGCTTACTCAGTGGGTAACTGACACGTTTAATGCTAACGTTACACAGCTTCTCTAGTCTTATTTATTAGGTTTTCCGTGGAAGTCCCCCTTGTTTCTTTTGTAGGCGAATAATAAAGATTAGAGTTTTTTTGCATGCCCTATTTAATGGCTATGCAAAATGTAGTGGTACAGTGATTTTGGCCACCCATTAAGAAAGAAATGTTATGCTAATAAGCATACAAATTTGTGTCAAAACT
>NZ_PNDU01000490.1:0-321 GCF_005886635.1 Pseudoalteromonas sp. S558
ACTTACTTGCCTCTTGAACATTTATTTCGTGAAGGGGTTCAAGCATCACATTTTAATCGTCACAAACTTGGTAGAACTCTCGATCAATGCTTCGAGTTTGGCTGTGAAAGCTTATTTTCATTAGTCTCCGGACAAGCATGTGAAATAGAGCAAGTTGATAAAACCTTTGAATCACTTGATACAACGAGTCATTCACTGACAGGTGAATATGCTTTTGATGATGGAGATAGTGATGAAAATGTCATTAAAATTACTCATGGCTATAGCAAGGATCACCGTCCTGATTTAAAACAAGTCGTACAACCCATCGATAGTACCCAT
>NZ_PNDU01000491.1:0-309 GCF_005886635.1 Pseudoalteromonas sp. S558
TAATAGAGAGGTGTTTGACTTCAAAGGCTTTCCGGTAACTGTAATATTTACTAATAGGCTTGGCTAATAGGAATTAAATTATTAAGGATAAAGCCTAATAAAAGAAGGTTTTGAAATAAGCAATATTAAAGTGAAATATTGCGATCGAGTTTGATACAAAGATGAGGGATATAGAAATCAATATCCATATCAAGTTTTTGATTTCTTTTAAGTGATTTGCATTAATAAGCGATTCATTTAGCCGCTGAATATTTAGTTCAACTTCGTGTACAGTCTCCTGAGAGACGAGCGCTAAATCTTTAATACTAT
>NZ_PNDU01000492.1:0-740 GCF_005886635.1 Pseudoalteromonas sp. S558
GCTCTATTTTTATTAGTATTAGGCATTACTGGCCTCATTATTTATCGCAAATTTTGGCAGCGTCTATTTAGCGTACGCTGGCGTGCAACACTACAAATAGTGCTTAGTGATATTCATAAAATGACTGGCGTTATAGGCTCGCCTATTATCATCATTTTAGCCATTACGGGTGGTTACTTTAACGGAGCAGTGTGGTATCACGAAGTCATTGAGCACGCCGAAGAAGAGCACTTCGCACTGACCAAAAACCTATACAGTAGCGACATTTCGTTCCAACATATACTTGACGACAGTAAAAAACAAATACCTACATTTAATGGTACATTTTTAGTCATGCCACTACAGCCAGATGAAAACATCACTGTATTTGGCGAAGTAAGCACCGCCAATCCACTCGCAAGCGAATACGCAAATACCGTTACCTATAACAAATTAACGGGTGATCACATAGCCAATTGGGACATTCGTAAAGTTGGTACTGGCTGGCAAGTAATAGATAGCTTTAGAAAACTGCACTTTGGATACTTTGCTGGGCTGTTCAGTAAAATTTTGTGGTGCGTTATAGGCTTAAGCCCGGTGTGGCTTGCAGGTACGGGGTTTTATTTATGGTTCACACGTCGAAAACGTAAAAAACAGTCACAGGCAAATCGCTCAAATAAGCGCGGTACAGTGAACGCTTGATTAAAATTTTCAAGCTAAGTTACTATCCTTACAAACCGATAAGTAATACCAATTGCATT
>NZ_PNDU01000493.1:0-1531 GCF_005886635.1 Pseudoalteromonas sp. S558
ATGAGGAAATTTTAACGCAGTTAGCGCCAAATTTGGCACCTCAAAATGATTAAGTATTATTGCGGATTGGCACTGTACAAAGCACTCTTTGGATCACAGCGTTTAGCTAAACGCTGTGATCCAAAAAAAGTAGAGCAAATTTAAAAAATTAATCCTAAAGCATCAAAAAAACCTAGTTTATTCATCATCATCGGAGCCGTTAATACGCTCCAATCGTTCTATTTCTTCTTCTCTGGCCGCTTGAATTTCTTCTAAAACAGAATCAACGTCAGCATTTTCACTATCGTCTTCAAACTCGCCAGTAAGTATAGAATTAGGTGTTAAATTAGCTTCTTCAAATAACGCCCACATTTCTTTAGCGTATTGTGTATGTAACAAAGCCGGTGCAAATTCACCGTAATAACGGCGCATATTATTTACATCTCTGGCAAACATAGCCTCAGCACTATTGTTTGCAGAGGCATTAACCGCTTGCGGTAAATCTATAATAACGGGCCCTTTATCATCAACTAAAACATTAAATTCAGATAAATCACCATGTATAATGCCCGCACACAACATCAACATAATGTAGTGCATCATTAACTTATGTTGTGCAATCGCTTCTTCTTGCGTCAACGTTACATGGCCAAGTTGAGGTGCAACATCGCCAGCATCATCAGAAACCAACTCCATAATTAACACACCATCCATACAACAATATGTTTCTGGAACTCGTACACCCGCATTAGCTAAACGTGATAAGGCATCAATTTCAGCATTTTGCCAAATCTCTTCCTCTAACTGTCGACCATAGCTTGAACGCTTCCCCATAGCACGGGCTTGGCGACCACCACGAACTTTTCGCCCTTCTTGGTACTGGGCTGCTTTTTTAAAACTACGTTTAACAGCATCTTTATAAATTTTAGCGCAACGAATATGCTCGCCACAGCGAACAACAAAAACATCGGCTTCTTTGCCGCTCATTAATCGGCTGATAACCTCATCAATTAAACCATCATCAACGAGAGGTTGTAGGCGTTTTGGTATTTTCACAGGTTCCCTGCTATATAGGATTGGTTATTAATCATTATTGTATCGAGTATGCTCTATGTATTTAAATGTGACTTAAACAGGATATCATCTTTGAGAATTTAAGAAATAATTAACAGTAAAAGTGATTCAAAAAATTATTACATAACAATCTGTTTATTATAAGACTAAGACAGATTTAGCACTGAAAAAAATAGTTTAGTTAATTAACCTCAACTCTGGATAATAAATCCATCTCGAGCAGCTATTCTCAGCGCTAACTGCGTTGAATTTACTTGCAATAGACCCGCTATTGACGTGTAAATTCGCCTTGTTTTCACTGAAAATATCTGGCTAGAGAAAATAAATTTAACGCGTTGAGCATTGAAAGTAGCAAACTGAGGTATGTATTATCCAGAGTTTAGGTTACTTACTCACACATTTATTTTGACACAGTTTGCTCGAACAAACTCAGATGGTTGTTCAGTGATGAGTGCCGCCCGGTGGTTGGGGCACTTAT
>NZ_PNDU01000494.1:0-265 GCF_005886635.1 Pseudoalteromonas sp. S558
ACAAAGTAAACAAAACAACAACACCCGCTGTGACGTATAAAACCATTTCATAGCTTAGGCAAAATGAGATTTCAAATAACTTACCGCCAGCAACAACTCCCGAAGAAGTATAAAGTGTGAAGAACACAATTATCACAACAGCAGAAAAAACACGTAATAAGTTTGATTTATCATTAAAGCGATTAGAAAAGTAATCTGGAATGGTAATCGAGTCATTTGCTTTTTCGGTTTAAACTCTTAGTCGAGTGGCGACCAAAAAGTAGTT
>NZ_PNDU01000495.1:0-1986 GCF_005886635.1 Pseudoalteromonas sp. S558
CAGCTTGAACTTTAAATTCTTGTGTAAATCGACGTCTCATTTTATCTGCCTCTATTAAAAGTTAGAAGCGACAACTATCCTGACACAGGGGGATAATAAAGCAGAAGTAGTATGGGAAAATCAAGCCGATGTGTATGGTTATGAAGAACCAGAAGCCGAGTCTGACTTTAATAAAGAAAGCAGTTTTACTCAGCCAATCCGTTTTCAAGGGCAATATTTAGATGAAGAGAGCGGCCTACATTACAACCGCTACCGCTACTACAGCCCCAAACAACAGCGTTTTATAAACCAAGACCCAATTGGATTAGTGGGCGGCATAAATCATTACCAATATGCACCAAATCCGGTGAATTGGGTTGATCCAATGGGGTTGTTGTGTAAAGAGGGGCAGGCAAAAGTAAAAGCAGCGCTTGATGCAAAGCCAGAGATTTCAGGTGATCTTAGAAGCCAAATAGAAAATATTTGTAAACAAGAGCAATCAGGGTGCACCGCTGATGAGATGGTTGAGCAGATTAATGCTTTTGATGCAGTTATAGGTGGGCTTGATTTATTTGTTTCTGGATTATTAAACACAGTCGTTGATATTGTAGCCGGCGGTGCAGGTATTGCCACTCTCGCTATGTCAGGAGGTGATGTAGATGCAGCGGTTCATACCATAGAAAGTGTACAATCCAATCAAATAGGCCCATTTACTGATGCAGGACAAGCCGTATCAGAGAAGTTAGCTCCTATTGTACAAGAGTATTATGAAGACAATATGTCAGCACTTGGTGATAGGGTACTAGAAGCGACAGACTCACCAGCACTTGCTACAATGACGCATAAGTCGGTTGAAATTGCTGCAACATTAGCTGGCGGTAAGACTGTTTTGAATGGGGCTAAAATAGGGCAGGTTATTCCAAAAGGTGCTGTTACGGAAAGCGTTGTCAAAACTCCAAATAAGCTTTGGGTTAAAAAAGAACTCATTATACCTAAGACTGGTAGAGTGAAAGGGAACCATTCTCCTCGAAATGTTTATCAGAGAGATGAGTTAATAGATATGAACAAAAAAGATGTAATGGGACGGACAAATAAGGATAGAATGAAAAGTGGTTTGGCGCCTATAGGCCCTGATGGTAAGCCACTTCAATTACATCATAACACTCAAGTAGAGCTTAATAAAAGAACAGGTAAACGGGGTTCTTTAACTGAAATAGAAGAAACTTTACACAAAAAAGAAACAGCCAGGTTGCATCAACCAGGTCAGAAAAGTTTTAGAAATGATAGAGTTAAAGATAAATCAGATTACAGGCAACAGAAGCTGTTTGAAGGAAAGGTAGATATTGAAAATAAAGATCAGTATTTATATAGAGATAAAAAAGGAAAAGTAAGAAGTAAGCTAGATAAAAGAATTCAAACGCAAGATGATAAAGATTTTGAACTATTTAAAAAAGATTATTGGAAGCAGCGAGAAAAAGGGTTTTCATAAATATAAAAGGTGGATTTTATGAGCATAAAAGAACTTGAACAAGCATTGTCAATTATAGATGACAATCCTGAGGATAGCTTTTTCGTTGGGGTAAGAGGAGATGATCTGATATTAGAAGCTGAGTCTATTTTAGAACTGAAATTTCCACCTACATACAAGAGGTTTTTAAAAACTTTAGGGGCTGGAAATATTGCAGGGCAAGAATTTTACGGTGTTATTAATAACGATATTATAGATTCTACAGTACCTGATGGAATTTGGTTTACATTATCGACTCGAGAAGAGTATGGTTTACCTGATGATATGATAGTTATAGGCAGCATTGATGATGGTACATATATTGTTTTAAATGCGCACAAAGATAATTCAGAACTAGAGGCCGATGTTTTAGAGTGGCACCCTGAAACTGAAGAAGAATACTTAATCGCAGATGATTTTGGAACTTATTTGTTAGAAAAAATCACAACTTCCTTAGAGTTGAATAATTAAGTTGAAAACAAACAATAAACTAGACACCC
>NZ_PNDU01000496.1:0-228 GCF_005886635.1 Pseudoalteromonas sp. S558
TTTTAAAAATGGCCGTGTTAACAGGGTAAGGCGCTTTAAAAAGTTAGTCCTCAGTAAAGGTGCTATACAACAGGGTGGATTATTCAAAGTTAAGGGAGCCGGTATTTTCACCTTTTGTACAGATCAAAAGGGCGGCCTACATGACTTGGTGAAACAGCATAACCTGAAAGGCTTAAAGTTTACTGAGGTAAATGCGGTTTAATGTATTAGCATTCGTTATTTGCTCTC
>NZ_PNDU01000497.1:0-232 GCF_005886635.1 Pseudoalteromonas sp. S558
TTATTTTTAGGGAGGATTACCTTAACAGGGTAAGGCGCTTTAAAAAGTTAGTCCTAAGTAAAGGTGCTATACAACAGGGTGGATTATTCAAAGTTAAGGGAGCCGGTATTTTCACCTTTTGTACAGATCAAAAGGGCGGTCTATATGACTTGGTGAAACAGCATAACCTGAAAGGCTTAAAATTTACTGAGGTAAATGCGGTTTAATGTATTAGGGGCTGTTGATCTTTGTT
>NZ_PNDU01000005.1:0-22540 GCF_005886635.1 Pseudoalteromonas sp. S558
AAGCGCTAACTGCGTTGAATATACTATCCAAAGGCCAGCTATTGACGCGTAAATTCGCCTTGTTTCCACTGAAAATCTCTGGCTAGAGAAAATAAATTTAAATATCACCATTATTCAATACGTTAGTAAATCTCTTAACCAAAGTTCAGGTTACTTAGTCAATTTGAGGGATTAAATCTGAGGCTAATTACGTTAAAAATTTCTGATATAGAACAATTAGATAGCGAGATTATTGCCTTGTTATCAACACGATTTTCTTACCTCACAATAAATCACTTAATTAAGCGATTAAATACTCCTAAGATAGAGCAAATCTCAATTTTGAAAGGTTAGCCAGCACTACCGAATCTTTTTTAACTAACTGTACTATCCTCACATTGTTCAACGCTCCCTCATCGCTAATATGTAAAAACAGCAACCAAAAATGTATAGAATTAGCCAAAGGTATTGCTAAAGTTTACGCTTTTCTAAAATCATTTGGCCCCGAATAGTAGAGAATAACCTGAGATTAAATTAGAATAGCTGTGCCCATTTGGGCTATCCGTTCAAAAATGTTTAACTTAGGTAAATAAAATGACCTCATCTCACGAGTTAGAATACACGAATAGTTGGCAAGAGCGCCAAGATTACGCAGAAAGCATGCAACCAATCATAGGTAAGCTTTATCGTAATCGTGGTATTGAAATTGCTGTATATGGCCGTCCTCTCGTAAATGCCAGTACTATCGATATTATCAAATCTCACAAAACCGTTGCTCAGTTTGAAGGCACTAAATTACGTTTACGCGAAAGCTTCCCATTTTTAGAAGCTATCAGCAAAATGGAATTAAACTCTGCACGTATTGATATTGGTAAGCTTGCATATAGTTATTTGTTCACTGAAGCTGCAAAAGGCCGCTCAGTAGAAGAATTTGTAAAAGATGAGCTTGCAGAAATAGCTGACTCACCAGCTAGAGAGCCGCGTGATGTTGTACTTTATGGCTTTGGCCGTATTGGTCGTTTACTTGCGCGCTTGTTGATTGAAAAATCAGGTCCATATTCAGATTTACGTTTGCGCGCGATTGTTGTGCGAGGTGGTAAAGAAGGCGATCTTGAAAAACGTGCAAGCTTATTGCGCCGAGATTCAATCCATGGCCCATTCAACGGTTCAATCACGATTGACAAAGAACGTAACGCTATTAAAGCTAATGGCAGCTACATCCAAGTTATTTACGCTAACTCTCCTAGCGAAATTGATTACACTCAATACGGTATCGACAATGCATTGATTGTTGATAACACGGGTATTTGGAAAGATGAAGCAGGCCTTGGTCAGCATCTAGAGTGTAAAGGCGCCGCAAAAGTATTACTAACAGCGCCTGCAAAAGGTAACATCAAAAATATCGTATATGGTGTTAATAACAAAGATATTTTGCCTGAAGATAAAATTGTATGTGCAGCAAGCTGTACAACCAATGCAATTACACCAACGCTTAAAGCATTAAACGATAAGTTTGGTATTAATAATGGTCATGTTGAAACTGTTCACTCGTACACGAACGATCAAAACCTTATTGATAACTACCACAAAGCAGAACGCCGTGGCCGTGCCGCTGCACTTAATATGGTAATCACTGAAACAGGTGCTGCAAAAGCGGTTTCAAAAGCATTACCAGAGCTTGAAGGCAAGTTAACAGGTAACGCAATCCGCGTACCCACACCGAATGTATCGCTCGCTATTTTGAACCTTAACTTAGCAAAAAGCACAACGGTTGAAGAGTTAAACTCATTCTTACGTCATGCTGCACTTCATTCCGATTTGCGCGATCAAATTGATTACACGGCATCAACGGAAATTGTATCTACCGATTTAGTAGGTAGCCGTTACGCAGGTGTTGTTGATTCACAAGCAACAATTGTTGAAGATAACCGTATTGTTTTATATGTATGGTATGACAATGAATTCGGTTACAGCTGCCAAGTAGTTCGTTGTATGCGCGATATGGCCGAAGTGTCATTCCCAAGCTTACCTCGCTAATATATTGCAGTGATTTAAAAGCCAGCATTTTGCTGGCTTTTTTGGTCATGTGTTATTTTTAAAGCTTATTCCATGTGATAGGCTTTAATTATGTAAATGTTGGTCGTACTTTGTTTTTCGAAGTTCCCAGCTTTTTTCTACACGTATGTGTGTACCTGTAGTGTTAGCTCTGCAAATTAGTAAGCAGATAAATTTATTTAACTTAAAGGTTTTTTCATGAAAATCAGCAGCAATTTCGACAGTGGTAATATTAAAGTAATTGAAGCCACCGATCCTTTAAATATTCAATTAGAAATTAACAAAGATCATCAGTCTGAATTTTATCAGTGGTTTCACTTTCGCCTTGAAACAACGCCTTACCAATTGCATAAGTTAAATATTAATGAGCTTGAAAAATCAGCTTATCCAGATGGTTGGGAAGGGTACCAAGCCGTTGCGTCGTATGACCGTCAAACATGGTTTCGTGTACCATCAAGCTATGAAAATGGCACATTAAGTTTTGAAATCGAACCAGAGTGCGGCAGTGTGTATTTTGCCTACTTTGCACCATACAGCTATGAGCGTCATTTAGATTTACTGTCTTGGGCACAAAGCCAAGGTGCTTGCCAATTAGAAACGCTGGGTGAAACGCTCGATGGCCGCGACATGAGCGTGCTTAAAATTGGTGAGCCAAGTGAAGACAAGAAAAACATCTGGATCACAGCACGCCAACACCCAGGTGAAACAATGGCGCAGTGGTATGTAGAAGGTCTACTTCACAAATTACTTGATGATGAAGACCCACATGCAGCTGCGCTTCTATCAAAAGCAGTTTTTTACATTGTGCCAAATATGAACCCAGACGGCAGTGCGCGCGGGCATCTTCGTACTAACGCGAAAGGCGTTAACTTAAACCGTGAATGGCAAACACCAAGTATGGAAAATAGTCCTGAGGTTTACCTAGTTCTTAATAAAATGCGCGAAGCTGGGTTAGATATGCACCTTGACATACATGGCGATGAAGCTATCCCATATAACTTTGTGGCAGGCAGTGAAGGTATTCCAAGTTACGATGCACGTCTTAAAGGCTTAGAAGATAGCTTTAAAGCAGCACTTTTAACTATTACTCCAGAGTTTCAAGATGAGCATGGCTATCCAAAAGATGAGCCCGGCCAAGCTAACCTTACGGTAGGCTCATCAGCTACCGCTGAAGAATTTAAAGCATTAACGTACACAATTGAAATGCCATTTAAAGATAATAACGATTTACCTGATCCAGACTATGGCTGGTCAGACCGTCGTTCGTATCAATTTGGTCAAGATACGTTAGCGGCTATTGTTAATGTTGTTGATAATTTAAGATAAAACGTTTATCAAAAGGGTATCAATAGTTTTGATACCCTTTTTGCTTTTAACAAATCCTTTGTATTAAAAAAAACCACCATATAGCAACTGCATTCTTAAAGCGTTTTCAACGCTTCTTCGCTGCGTATCATCATCTTATCGGTACAAATCAATCTATTTTCATTTAAATACTGGCAGATGTAGTGCCTTACAACAAATGTGTAATTAGATATTTTGAAAATTAAGTGTTAACAAAGTTGGTGTACTTAAGTTAAGATTAATTAAATCATCAGTCGGGGCGGGAGAGGTAAAACCTTATTTCGTAAAGCTTATGTTGCATAGTAGCTAAAGCAGAGTCTCGTAATTAAAAATAATAAATATAACTATAGAGGATATCCATGGAAGCTATTGTAAGCGCTGTTAATGATGTTGTTTGGAGTAATGCACTCATCTATTTATGCCTAGGCGCAGGCTTGTTTTATTCAGTATTAACTCGATTTGCTCAAGTTAGACATTTTAAAGAAATGTGTAAGTTATTATTTAGTCCTAATACGTCTGATAAAGGTATCTCATCTTTTCAGGCTCTTGCAGTATCGTTGTCTGGACGAGTAGGTGTTGGTAATATCGCAGGCGTTGCAGCGGCTATTGGTTTTGGTGGACCAGGTGCTATTTTTTGGATGTGGGTTGTTGCTTTTCTAGGCGCAAGTACCGCATTCGCAGAGTCTACTCTAGGGCAAATTTATAAAACAGAAGAAGACGGGCAATATCGTGGTGGCCCAGCCTATTATTTTGACCGTTGTTTAGGGCAAAAATGGCTGGCTGTTTTATTTGCTGTTTCGGCGATTATAGCGTGTGGTGTTTTTCTGCCAGGCGTACAAGCAAATGCGGTAGGTAATGCGTTTACCCAAGTATTTGGCGATGGCAATATTGTCTCTACTAGCTTTGGTGACGTAGGCAGCTTTAAGTTGGTCGCTTTGGCAATTATCCTTATTGTTTTGGCATTTATTATTTTTGGCGGTATAAAACGTATTGCGAACTTTACTCAAATTGTGGTGCCATTTATGGCACTTGGTTACATAGTATTGGCATTAATCGTGGTATTTTTAAATTTAGATAAAGTGGGCGATATATTTTATTTAATTATTAGTGATGCGTTTACAGCACAGGCTGGTTTTGGCGCTGCTATTGGTTGGGGCGTTAAACGTGGTATATATTCTAATGAAGCTGGCCAAGGTACTGGGCCTCATGCAGCAGCTGCAGCAGAAGTTGATCATCCTGCTCAACAGGGGTTAGTACAAGCTTTTTCTGTTTATGTTGATACCCTCTTTGTGTGTACTGCAACTGCATTAATGATTTTAATAACGCAACAATACAACATTGTGGGTGAGCTACCAGCAGGGCAGTTTATTGTACAAAATGTTGATGCAGCCACTGAAGTGGGATCAGCAGCCTTTACTCAAATGGCTCTATTTAGTGTATTTGGTAGCTTTGGACAAGCATTTGTCGGTATTGCATTATTCTTCTTTGCCTTTACCACAATACTTGCTTATTACTTTATTGCAGAGACTAATATTGCTTACTTAAATCGTTATTTTAAGGGCAGTATTCCGCTTGTACTGGTGAAATTTGTAATTATGTTTATGGTTGCATACGGTATGGTGAACAATTCAGGTTATATTTGGACTATTGGTGATATTGGCGTTGGCTTAATGGCCTGGATCAACATATTGGGTATCTTAGCCATTTTCTTCGTCGCTAAGCCTGCTTTATTATGTTTGAGCGATTATGAAGAACAAAAGAAAAAAGGCGGAAAAGTCATATTTGATCCAGTTAAATTAGGCATTAAAAATGCAACTTTTTGGGAAAAACGTTTAGAAAAGCAGTCAAAAGACGCTGAGTAACTAAACTCAGTGAGTAACGTGGAAAATTATCGTCCTTAAATGATTTATTGGTTTGAATTCAAAAAAGACAACGAGAAATAAAACACGTACAATAAAGGCGCCGAAAGGCGCTTTTTTTATGCGTAGTATGGAGAGAAGTATGGCGATTATTCGTTGCCCAAAATGTGCAAAATCAATTTCAGATAAACATAAGCAATGTCCGCATTGCGAAAGTAACATTGCAGAGCTAAACGACGAGCAAGTTCAACAACTTCAGCGCGAGCAGCGAATTAAAAAAAAGCAGATGTTTATAAATCACTCCTTTTTGGCGCTTATCTTGTTTTTAGGTGGTTTTTTCTGTTTATACTTTTTACAACCACAAGAAGAAACACTGCAGTGGTACGCTTACACCGCTGCAATTGGCGTAGGATGTATTTGGTATCTTATAAACCGTATTGTTTTAGTGACACTAAAAAAGAAAAAATGACATGAATATCGATAATCTTGTACAAAATATTACTCCCGAATTATTTGAACGCTTACAATACGGTGCCTCTACTGGTAAATGGCCAGATGGTACCGTTTTATCCGATGAGCAAAAGCAACAAACAGTGCAGTTGGTTATGTTGTACCAAGCAAAAGTGGCTCAATCAAATGAGCAATTTACGATTGGTGCTAATGGTGAAATGATCCAAAAGACAAAAGCTCAACTACAAAAAGAATTTAAATCAGACAACGAAATAGCTAGGTTTAGTGAACATGATCTTTAAGCACCTTTTTACACCAAAATGGAAACACCCTAAGCAACAAGTACGTCTTGATGCTATCGAAAAACTCGACATTGAACGTGATGCAACCATATTAAACACGTTAGCACTTGAAGACAGCTCAGCTGAAATACGCCGCAAAGCACTACAAAAAGTAAATGACTTACCACTTTGGTGGAAAGCGTATAAACAAGATCAAGCATTAAAAGATATAGCAGAACTTCAAATATCTAATGCTGTTTTAAATAGTGAAAGTACACTAGCACCACAAATTAAAAACGAATATATAGAGCGTTTTGCACCCGTTAAAACACTTGAGAAGCTAGCCTTTGCTGAAAAAGAGCTGCAAGTACGCGTTAAATTATTAAAACGTTTAGCAAATCCAAAACTAGTCGAAAAAGCCTTTAAAGAAGGTAGCGAAGAGCTACAAACTCAATTAGTTGAACTTGTTATTACACATCAATTGATTAAGCCATTAGTAAAGCATGCAAAGGGTGGTGCAAAAGCAGCACTTAACACGCATATTGAAAATGAGCGTTTAGCAATAGAAATGCCACTTCAGGTTGAAAGTGCAACACGTGTTATTTTAGCTAAGTTAAATGCCTTGCGTGAAAAAACAGATTTTGCTCTTGTTAATCCACAAGCGAGCGATTTAATCGCTCAATGGCAAGCACTTGAGCTTAAATGGTTAAGTGATGAGCGCGTTAAGCTCCTAGATGAAAAATATACTTCTATCACCACTAAATTAGATGCACACATTGAACAGCTAAAAGCGGTACATGACAAAGAGCAGCAGCAATTAGCGCAACAACAGCGTCAATTATTAGCACTTGCAACACTTGAAGCTTTGGGTGAAGAAATTGAAAATGCCCTACAGCTTGGTCTTGAAACGCCAGAGCAAATTCAACAAGATTGGCTTGATGCAAAAGTAGCGCAAGCTAAGCAAGCTATTAGCGAAACAGAACTTGCTAACAATGCACAATCTAAACTGGCTGTAAGCAAGTTAGAAAAACTATTTACTCAAGTTGCTAAGTTACCTGAGCTAACAATGGCTATTAAAGAGTACAAACTCGCTTTTGCAGCATTATGCGAAATTAAGCCAGCAGAAGATTTAGCACAATACGATTCAACTCTAACTGAATTTAATAATGGTTTTAAAGCAGCGCGTAGTCATTTAAATATTTTAGATGGTGCACTGCAAAGTACATTTAAAACCCAGTTAAGTGCGCATAAAAAGCAATTTTTAGCGCCAATGAATGAGTTAATCAAGCCACTTGAGAAAAACCAAAGCCAAGCAAAACGCAAAGCGCGTGATGTTAAACGACTAATTGAAGAAGGCCGATTTAATGTTGCTTTTGGTGTGTTTAAAGGGTTTGAAGAATTATTTAATACCCTAACCGAGCAATATCAACAGCCGCTTGTAAATATAAAAGCAGATCTTGAAGCACAACTTGCAAATGCTAAAGATTGGCAAAAATACGCAGCAGCACCAAAGCGTGAAGCGTTATTAGAAGAAGTAAGTGCATTAGTGAGCGAAGAGTGTACCGATCCACAACAACGCGCAGAGCAAGTGAAAGTGCTACGTAAGCGTTGGAATGAGTTGGGTCGTTTAGATACAGATGAAGAAAAGCAACAAGGCGTTCAGTTTGATGAAAAAATCGAGCTGTTATTTGCACCTTGTCGTAGTTACTTTGCGGATCAAGAAGTACAACGTGAAGCCTCAAAAGCACAACGCGAAAGTATTATTAGGGACATGCACGCGCTTCATTTACAGCCTACGGCTGAGGATAACTTTGATTGGAAGCAATATGAAAGCCAATACAATCGTTTAAATAAAGCGTGGCGCAGTGTGGGTAAAGTTGACCCTAAAACATACCGTACATTAAATGACAGTTACAAAAACGAGCAGCAACAAGTACTGGCTTTATTAAACGCATTTCATAAAAGTAATGCCGCACTTAAAAATGAATTAGTAGAAAAAGCGCAGCAATTGTCTCAAAATGATGATTTGGCTGCGGCTTGTCAAGAGTTGAAGCAGATGCAGCAGCAATGGCAAACTATTGGTTTTGCAGGCTTGAAAGCTGAAAATGCGTTGTGGCAAAAATTTCGTCAGTTTAATGACGAAACATTTACCAAGCGTAGTAGTGAGTTTGAGCAGCAAAAACTTGAGCAAAACGAGTCAGATAAACAAGCAGCAGCAGAACTTACTGAGCTTGAAGCAGCATTGAGTGATGTTAACCAAAGAGCGCAGTTGCACGACCTAGAAACGAAAGTAAAAGGGTACGCTCAATTTAGATCATTATCATCTAAGGTAACTAAATTACTAGCTGCTATTGAAGATAAGCTTGCCTTGCTTATTAGTAAATCAGAGCAAGCTAATTTAGATACATTAATTACTGCACTTGAGAACAATGAAACGTTACCAAGTCAGTATCAAGCACCGCTTAAAACAACATTAAGTAAAGAGCAACTTATTACTCGCATGGAAATACTAGCGAACGTAAGTTCAACCGATAAGTCTCTTAGAATGGCAGAGCAAGTAGCCATGCTAGATGACAAACATCGTGGCGAACATGCTGATTTAAACTATTATTTAAAACAATTATTAGCGCTCAGTGCCGGTTCAGTTGAACCTGACACACTAGCACGACTTAAAGCGACACTTGCAGCTTAATGCACTAGGGCGTGTTGGCCTTTCGTGGTTGAATTTGCAGCAGACTGTTTGGTATTTAGGCAAGGCAGAGCCTATGTAGTGTGGTTATTCCCCATAAATAGGCGATAACGCAGCATAAATGCCAAACATGCGCTGCCCTTGGGTTCTGCCTAGGGGCGATTAACTCTTTGTTGCTCGGTTTTTACTTAGCCCACTAGGTTACAAACCTCACGCCGCGATTAAATCGCCCCTAGATTGAACAAATTTCAATCCACAAAGGTCAACACGCCCTAGAACCAGCATAATATGTGCTGGTTACTATTTTACTAAGCCGCTTTAATAGCGGCTTTTTTTATGTATCACTAATTCATAAACAAAAGGGTTCTCATGAGAATTTTAGCTATTATTGCAGCATTATTTTTAACTGCCTGTAATACCACGCAAGGCATTTCAGTGTATTCATTTACCAACGCTGAGGTTGAGGCTGTTCTAGGTAAGCAATTACCAAAGTTAAGTGAAAAAATAAGCTTGATGGGTTTACCGGTTAAGTTTGATGTAAACGACTTAAGTGTCAATATTGGGCCAGATAACCGCGATGTTGTTGTGCTCGGTGCAGATTCAAGCGCTGAAATTAATGCTTTTGCACTTAAATATCCAGTGCGTTTAAAGCTGCAAATTGAAGGGAGCCCGTTTTACGACAGTGAAAAAAAAGCAGTCTTTTTACGTAATATTAAGTTGCTCGATTCGAGCGTTGATGCCGGTGGTTTCAAAGGCAACATAGGCGCACTAGATAGCCAGGCAATGGATGTTATAAATGCCTTTTTAGCGGTTAACCCTGTTTACACATTAAATATGGATGACCCTAAAATGATGCTACTCAGTAAACTTCCACTCGATATGAAAATAGTTAAAGGTGCTATTAAGTTGGTACCTCAACTTTAAGTAGATCTGGCTGGTTAAAATATACGTATTAATTAGCCTGACTCTCAGGCTAATTAGGTTTTAATATTATGGCAGCACCTCGTACAGTGCCCACCTCTCGACTCTCTCGCTTTGCAAAATTAGGCTCACTCGCAACAGGTGTTGCTACCAACATGTTAGTTGATGGCGCTAAGAGCGCATTAACCGGTAAAGGTTGGAATAATAAAAGCTTACTACTACAACCTAAAAACATTGAAAAACTAGCCGTACAGCTATCACATTTACGTGGTGCAGCAATGAAGCTCGGGCAATTGCTCTCAATGGATGCCGGTGATTTACTAAGCCCCGAATTGGCCCAGTTACTTGCTTTACTGCGCTCAGACGCGAATCCAATGCCGCATAAACAACTTGTAGAAGTGCTAAAAACGCAATGGGGGGATGAGTGGCTAGCGCGCTTTTCTCATATCGAATTAAGACCTTTTGCTGCGGCTTCTATAGGGCAAGTTCATTTAGCTTATAAAGAAAATGGCGAGCAGCTTGCTGTTAAAATTCAATACCCTGGTATTGCAAAAAGTGTAGTGAGCGATGTTGATAACGTAATTTCTTTATTAACGATTTCTCGATTACTTCCTAAGGATCTTAATATTAAGCCGCTTATTAGTGAAGCCAAAGCACAGTTATTAGCCGAGGCCGATTACACGCGAGAAGCACAATATTTAATACGTTATAAAAGTGCGCTAGCAGAGAACGTACACTTTAAAGTGCCCAATGTATATATTGAGCACAGCACACAACAAGTGCTTACTATGGAATATATAAAGGCAGAGCCCATTGAGAGCATTACAGAGCTACCTGATAGTCAAAAAAGCTTTGTTGCAGAGCAACTGATTGATTTATTTTTCAAAGAAATGTTTGAATTTAAATTGATTCAAACCGACCCTAACTTTGCCAACTTTCATTACCAGCTTGATACACAAAAAATTGTTTTATTTGATTTTGGCGCAACGCGAGAAATATCACCCAAGCTTAGCGAAGGTTACTTAGCATTGTTTAAAGCCGGTAGCGAAAACAACCGAGAAGGTGTGCTTAAAGCGGCTTCACACATTGGTTATTTTCAAAATGACTTAGTTGATGAGTATAAAAACAACGTCATTGATTTATTTTTAATGGCGTGCGAGCCATTAAGAACAGAAGGGGAGTTTGATTTTAAAAATAGCGAACTCGCGCTCAATATTAAAAATGCAGGGCTTGCCCTCAGTGCGCAATCTCAGCAATGGCATACACCGCCCGTTGATGCGCTATTTATTCACCGAAAACTCGCAGGACTTTATTTAATAGCCGCAA
The DNA here is from genome assembly GCF_005886635.1 of Pseudoalteromonas sp. S558. NCBI lineage: Bacteria > Pseudomonadati > Pseudomonadota > Gammaproteobacteria > Alteromonadales > Pseudoalteromonadaceae > Pseudoalteromonas > Pseudoalteromonas sp. S558. Next base: position 10,905 of record NZ_PNDU01000005.1, read on the forward strand.
GGCTAGGTGCAAAAATAGACATTAAAACGTTATTTAAGCACTATTTATAGCGTTTTAATGAGCGCTTGAGTGCATTTAAAGTAATGAGTGCACTTAGCGTATGAAATTGTCATAATACTCGCGATATTTCGCGAGGTGTATTTATGATAAAACAATTTTTAAACGATCCTAAATTATTGCTAAACGCAGTAGGTGAGGGCATATACGGTTTTGACTTATCGGGTAATGCGGTATTTGTAAATCCTGCAGCTGAACGTATGACGGGTTGGTGTGCTGATGAACTTTTAGGTAAAAAAATACATCAATATCATCATCATACTCATGCTGATGGGACGCCTTATCCCGCTGACGAATGCCAAATATATTGCACCATGTTTGATGGCAAACGCCGTGAAGTAAAAAATGAAGTTTTTTGGCGCAAAGACGGTAGCTCATTTGCAGTTGAATACACCTCAACACCCGTGTATCAAAATAACCAATTGATTGGTGCTGTAGCGGTATTTCGCGATATATCACAGCAACAACGCACACAAAATGCATTGCAAGAGGCACTTGAAAAAGTAAAGCACTTAAGCGAGCAACTAAAAGATGAAAACAGCTACTTAATCGCAGAACTTAACGAAGACTGGCAAGACTCAGGGTTAGTTGGACAAAGCCATATATTTCAAACCATGTTAGATCAAATAAAACTGGTAAGTGAAACCGACAGCACAGTGCTTATACTTGGCGAAAATGGCACGGGTAAAGAGTTAGTAGCCCGTAATTTGTATAGGCTAAGCAAACGTAGCGAACAAGCTTTTATAAAAGTAAATTGCGCTGCATTTACACCGAGCTTACTAGAGTCGGAACTGTTTGGTCATGAAAAGGGCGCGTTTACAGGTGCCAATGAGCGTCGTAAAGGGCGTTTTGAACTTGCTGATAAAGGCACCTTATTTTTAGATGAGATAGCAGAGCTTCCGCTTGAGGCGCAAAGTAAATTACTCAGGGTTTTGCAAGAACAAGAGTTTGAACGTGTCGGTGGCAGCAATACGCTAAAAGTAAGTATTAGAGTAATTGCAGCGACTAACCGCAACCTGTGGGAAATGGTACAAAAAGGCACGTTTAGAATTGATTTGTATTATCGGCTTAATGTATTTCCTATTAAAGTCCCGTCCCTTAAAGATCGAAAAGAAGATATTCCTTATTTGTGCGCTAATTTAATTGCGCAGTTAAATAAACGGCTTGGGAAACACTTAAAAGGGCTAAGTAAAAAAGCAATGATGCAGCTGCAAGCCTACAATTGGCCAGGCAATATTAGAGAGCTGCAAAATGTACTTGAGCGCGAAGCTATTTTATCTAATCAGGCTGTGCTACAGCTAAGCCAGCCTTTGCAAGCGGGTGGTGAAGTCGTTATTAACCCTTCACTTACGTTAGATGAAGCCCAAAAGCAGCATATAACAACTGTACTAGCGCTCTCGCACTGGCAAATATCGGGTGATAAAGGGGCGGCTGTTAAATTAGGCTTACCTGAGAGTACACTACGCTCAAAAATGCGAAAGTTAGGGATTATTAAGAATTCGTGATATATCACGTTATTCGTTATATATCGCGAATTTAACTTTTTCTTTGTTTAAGTAATCTCTTTAATATCAATGTATTAATTGAAGTTTCAGCTTGGTCTGAAAGTTGCAAATACTTGCTTAATACCCGTCATAATGAAGCAAGTACTATGAAGTTTGATATTAAAGAAGAAGATATGATCATTAAGCCCTATAACACCGAAGGGCCAATTTATATCCGCGAGCAAAAAGGATTTTTTCAGCGTATACGCCGTAATTTAGGCTGGCTGTTAATGCTAACTTTTATTGCTATACCGTGGATTCAATATAATGGACAACAAGCTGTGCTGCTTGATGTGGCAACGCAAACCTTTACCATTTTTGGTTTAACACTCCTTCCTCAAGATTTTATGATTTTAGCCTTACTGTTTATGGTGGGCGCTTTTGCGTTATTTTTTGTAACTAATTGGCTTGGTCGAGTCTGGTGTGGTTACACTTGCCCGCAAACAATATGGATGCTCATGTTTTCGTGGGTAGAGCAACGCATAGAAGGCACGCGAAATCAGCGTATTAAATTAGATAAATCGCAGTGGACGCTGAGCACTTGGCGCAAAAAAATAACGAAGCACAGTGCGTGGATTGTTATTTCCGTTTTAACCGCCACCTCGTTTATGGCGTATTTTATTCCGGCAAAAAGTTTGTATATGGAAATGCTTACATTTGAATGGTCAGGTATTACAGGGTTCTGGGTGTTTTTATTCGCTTTTTGTACTTATGGTAATGCCGGGTTTCTACGTGAAAAAATGTGCACAATTGCTTGCCCGTATTCTCGTTTTCAGGCAGTGATGTTTGATAAAGATACGTTGCTTGTTACCTATGATAGCGAACGAGGTGAAAACCGAGGACCGCGTAAACGTAAAGCCGATCCAAAAGAGCTTAACTTAGGTGACTGTGTAGACTGTAACTTGTGTGTAGAGGTGTGCCCCGCAGGAATAGACATTCGAAATGGCTTGCAATATGAATGTATAAACTGTGGCTTATGTATTGATGCTTGCGACGACACCATGAATAAGTTTGGTTACGAAAAAGGCTTAATTAAATACGCCAGTGAAAAACAAATGGAAGGGGACAAAACCAATCCATTTAGATTAAAACTAGTAGGATACGGCGCATTAACGGCTTTGTTAATAATTTCTATGTTTGCATGGATGTTGCAACGTACACCAATAGAAGCCTCAGTATTACGCGACAGAAATGCGCTTTATAGAGTGAACTACGAGGGCCTAGTAGAAAACCCTTACACGCTCACTATTATTAATAAAACGCAGCAAGCACTGCATTACACTATTGCCATAGAGGGTTTACCAGGTGCGATGCTTTCAAGTCCAAGTTCTACACTTATACAGCCAGGTGTGATGAAAAGAGTCCCTGTTACTGTAACAGCCGATGGCTACGATATTGAGCGTAAAGTCAGCAAGTTACAATTTATTGTAACGGCGCAAGAAGACGCCAGTATTACTATAACTAAAGATAGTCAGTTTTATAAAAACTGAAAAGATTAATTATTTACACAGGCTCAACCAAACCAGCCACAATGCCCAAGCAGTATATCTACTTGGGCATTGTTTTTATTTTGATTGCTTGTTAATGATAAATTTAAGTGCACTATCAATTACAGCTACTTGAGCCAAAATACATTCTTCATCTGTGGCTGTTGGACTATCAGGGTATACCTCTGTTGTGGTTACATAGGGTGCATCAGTAAAGCCCATACACAAACCTAGATCGCGAGCAGCATAGTTAATTACACCAAATTGCTCTTGAGCTACGCCTATTAACTGGTTGTTTTCATCGCTCGGTGCAATGTGCGTGACCTTTGCCACATCTTCGATAATTACTTTTTGAAATTCAGGCTCCGGCTTATTGGTATCGGCCACTAAATAAAACCCATCAGGTATGTTCCAATTAGTGTTTGTAGTGCCTTCACGGGCAGCAAGTGCGGGTCTAAATTCACTGTTATCGCTGTCAGTTGTTTCGTGTAAATCGATATGAGCCATTAAATCTATATCGAGTGATTTCACAAACGCCATAATTGCAGCCGATTCATGAGCAGGACTATTTTCGTAAAAAGAGCGGTTAGGATCAATCGCGTCTGGATTCCAACGATTTATTGTTTCATACCCCCAAGGGCTAATGCAGGGCGCAACAATAATATTAAACTGCTCTGAGTGTTGTATTGCCGATGTTTTGGCAAATCTAAGTGCGCCATGTACGCCACTGGTTTCGTAGCCATGTACACCACCGGTGATTAAAACTGTTGGTTTGTCAGCATTAAAGTGAGGTGTTTTTAACACATACAGTGGATAAACACCTGCGGCGTAATTAAGCTCACCGTATTGCTCTACATTTAATATGCTTTTTAGGTCGTCAACTAGCGTTACCACTTCATCTTGGTAACTGCGTTTTATGTTTTGACGTGCTAACCACTGAGCTTTATCGCTGTTATTCCATTTCGTCCCAGGTGTGCCTATAGGGTATGTACTGTTAGTCATAATAAGCCTTTATATCAATTGAATTTTGTCTTTACAAAAGTGAAGGTATTAAATGCAATTGCTAAAATTATGTAATAAGGATATAGCTTAACGTTCAGTAAAACAGCGTGCAAATTAAAACGTTAAAGTCGTACTTTTGTTGTGTACTTTTTCATTGATATAACTAAGGGGGCGGTAGTTGCTGTTATGCATCAATTTATTATAAAAGAGTATGTTAAAATCAGCTTATAGTCTGTTTTTGTATTGAGTATTATGGCGCAGTATATTGCCACACCAAGTTGGTTAGGTCGTTTTTTTACCCGTATTAAGCGAGTAAGTATTGAGCAGAGCATGCTTGTTATCGACTTTAGGGATAACACTAAGCTGCAATTTAGGTTAAGCGAATTTAGTAATTTTTCTGTGCTAAGAAACCGTCTGTTTAGTGCTGAAATTAATTTAAGTGATCGTAATAACACATGCATTAGCTTTTTAAATAAAGGCCAAGCAGACGTGCTTAGCAAAACATTAAATCACTACTTTGCAAACAGCTTGGAGCAAAAAATAAACAAGGCTAAAACGCAGTTAAAGCAATATGCTTTAGATGAGTTTTTACGAGACAGCTCAATTGAAATATTGAATAAAACCGTTTTTTCTTTAAGTAAAAATTACGCGCACAATCAAATTTTATGGCAACAGCATTTATCGCCGGTTAGCATAAAGTTTTTAAGTATTTTAAGCCGCACACCTAAAGTAACCGACGCTGTAGCGCAGTTACGCCATAAATATGAACAAAAACAGCTTACTCTAAGAGATAATTTTTATAACAATGTGGAGTCTAATCCACTGACAATAGAGCAGCGTTTAGCGGTTATTCGCGATAACGATAAAAACCTAGTATTAGCAGCAGCGGGTACGGGTAAAACATCAGTTATGGTTGCCAAGTCGCTTGATTTAATTGATCGGGACATAGCAACGCCAGATCAGATATTAGTACTCGCTTATAATAAAGCAGCCGCAGAAGAGTTAAAAGAGCGATTTATTAAACGCGCAGGACAGGCAAATTTAAGCATGACACCGCCTGTTATTTTAACGTTTCATGCATTAGGCCTAACACTATTGCGAAATGCTAAAAAGTCGACTGAGCTTTCTGTATTGGCTAGTGATGCATTACAGTTAAAAAGTTGGTTTACGGCGTGGCTAAGTGAGCAAATGCAGGCTAACTCTGCTTTTTTAAAAAGCTTTGTTGATTTACTGTATGAGCCCGTTGATATTTTTAGTTTTAAAAATAGTGCTGAAGATGAACATTACGTGCGGATTAATGAATATAAAAGCTTTGCTGGTTACAAAGTTAAAAGCTATCAAGAGCTACTTATTTCTAATTGGTTGCACTTGAATTCGGTCGAGCACGAATACAAACCAGCTTATAAAATAAAGCAACGCGTGGGACCGGGCGATAAAAGGCTAAACAAGCAATACTCCAGCTTCTACTTACCAAAATACAATATTTACTTAGATCATTATGATATTGATAGGCAAAGTAATACTCCCTCAGGCATAAACAAAGAGCACTATAACGAACACATAGCGCTTAAGCGCGAACTGTATAAAAAAGATAACACTATTTTTCTCGAAACCTTTCATTTCAATTGGCTTGAGGGAAAATTAGAGGAGCGCTTAGGTAAACTTTTAAAGCAGTATAGCGTTGCGCTAACGCCTTTAGCTGATGACAAAATATTTGCTCTTTTAACTAACTCAGGGCAGTTACAACAAGAAGCTGAGAAATACCTAAAGTGCTTACAAGCCATAAGGGTTGAGCAGTTAACCAATACCCAAATAAAACAGCGTATAAAGCAAAGTGGATTTAAAAACCATCAGCGCTATGCGGCCATGCTTATCACTATTCATGATGCTTACACCCACGAGTTAAGCAGACAAAACGCCATCGATTTTGATGATATGATAATTCACGCCACACAAGTTGTGAAAAAAGGTGAATTTAGTGTCCCTTGGAGCCATATTTTAGTTGATGAATTTCAAGATATATCGGGTGCACGTATGGCTTTTTTAAATACGCTTATTAACAAAGGCACAGGGATCCGCTTTACAGCTGTAGGCGATGATTGGCAGGCTATTTATCGCTTTTCGGGTGGTAACCTTGCACTGACGACACGATTTGAAGAGCTTGTGGGGAGTCACTCATTAACGGTGTTACAAAAAACATTTAGATATAACAATAGTATAAGTGACGTAGCTGGGCGTTTTGTAATGCAAAATCCAGAGCAGTACAAAAAGCACATTACAACGCATGTGCAAGTTAGTACGCCGCAAGTTATTTTATTAGACGACCAATACAAAGGTGCTAAGTCACTTGAAGTAAAAGTTCAGCAAATTATTAGCACTATTCAAAAAAACGACGCTACAGCCAGTATTGCGGTACTTAGCCGATACCGCTTTATGCTTAATAAGGTAGAGCAGCATTTAAAAAATAAAAAACAAACTAATACGTTGCACTTTTGGACCTTACACGGTGCCAAAGGACTTGAAGCTGATTACGGTATTATTATTGGTTTTAAGCAAGGTAAATTGGGTTTTCCTAGCAATAACCAAAATAACGTGTTGTTAGAGTCGTTATTACCTGTGCAAGACAGCTTTACCCACTCAGAGGAAAGGCGTTTATTGTATGTGGGTATTACGCGGGCTAAGCATAAAACCTATTTAATTGCTGATCCCCATGCGTGCTCAGTATTTATAAAAGAATTAGTAAATGATGATTACCCTATTGAAGTTGCCTCAACATTATTTAACCTGAGCTCTGGTTAAGAGATTTATTATCCAGAGTTCAGGTTATTTAATAAACTGCAACCGAAGCACAATGTTACTCGCAACGAAAAATTGCGTGTTGGGTAGTTGTTATTACTGGGAAATGGTGTTCCATAGAATGTACAAGCGCTTGTAAGGTTAGTATGTTTAGGCTTAAAAAAGTTTAGTCGCGGTTGCATTACTGATAAAGTTATAACACTTAGCATGGTTTGTTATCAGCTAAATCACTCCTTATATAGCTATTAGAGTCTTATTATGAAAAATCTGCTTTTGTTTGATATAAAATCACAATTATCTCGTTGTACGGTTGTACTATTAGGCATTGCTTGCTCATTAGCCTTTAACGTGCAAGCACAAAACCAAACATTAGTTTTAGCAGGAGGAGCGCTCTCAACCTGTTCAAGTTCTACACCTGAGAATTGCCAAAATAGCGCGCAAATTAAAGGAAAAGCCCACAATCTTTTTAAAGTTACGGATGCTAAAATTAGTACAATAGCTCAGTATTGGCCCAGCGGTAATAATGATAAAAAATTAGCGACAATAAATGCGCTCAATACAATAAAAATACAAAAAAAAGTGCCGATGACAAGAAAAAATTTACTTTGGTTATGGCGGGATATAAATAATACATCACTGAGTAGCTTATCCGTTGATGAATATAACTTTGTATTTGATATGTTAGAAATATTTCAGCCAAACATACCGCAATTAAATAGCGCCGAGCGCCTAAAAGAACAAGTAAATACTGATCTGAATAACCAAAGCGCGACGAATAATATATTTCAATTTGTATCGGGTAGTTTAAAAGTTAATAACGCAGAGCCTACAATGCTTGTTGTTACAGCATCTAGTCGAGACCCATATGAAGCCGCTGATCTCGCACAAGCTCTCTTTGCACAATCAAATATAAACACGCAATGGTTAGCACTTACTCCCGCGCTTGTGCACGCAATAACAAACAACTCATGCGATAAATTACCTGTCCTCAGAAATACACAAATGAAAATATATAATCGTGAGGCAATATACCCAGACCGTATTCAAGCAGAGCTTAGCTTATGTAAAAAGGGCATTGACGCTCTCGTTTCACTGATTAAACACAGTACTGGTGTAGTGTTTAATGACGGTGATGCAGTTTTAGCAAACCGAGTTTTATTTGATCAAAACGATAGACCATATCCATGGACTGAAGCATTGCAATCACGCCCTGTAATTGTAGGGGCTGGAGCGGGTACTGTGGTTCAAAATAAAATAGTAAGTGAATTTACTACAACAAGTCTTTCTGCACTTCGTGATAGCACAAATAACAGCCATGCTGGTGGACTAGGTAGTTTTAATTTTGGTGTACTCGATACTCAATTTAGTGAACAAAACCGTACATTTAGACTTGCGATGGCTATTGATAAAAGCCAAGCTAAAAATATTAAAGCAGAAGTGCAACACGGTTTTGGTATTGATGAAAACACCGCTTTGGTTGTTATTAAATCGCCAGAGGGTAATCTAATGACAGTAATAGGCAAAAGCGGTGTTGTGCACTTGGCGAATCAAATTAACAATCAACCAAAAGGCAAACATTATAGCTACTCGTACTGGCCTACAGGCAGCGTGATTGATGTTACCAACAATGCCTTTACTCTAAGCGAACGCACTATAAGCCAAGCATTACCTGCTATAAAAATCCCATCACTGCCAGTACAGCGCTTTGGCGCAATTTTAACAAATTCAAAGCTGCGTTCACTTACTCAAGCTATGTGCTTAAGCCAAGAACAAAGTGCGGTAGCGCAACAAGATGAGTTTATAATTAGTCTTACGGCTACTAAAAGTACCAGCTATCATCGTATTAGTGCAAAGGAGCTTGGTTGCGCGGTGATCAATTTAGATTTAGCTGTAAGTACTTTTTAGGGTTTAAGTTTTCAGCGGTACTCTATAAAATAGTGCACAGCTTATTAGAAGCTTCGTCAAAACGAAGCGCGATTAAAGAGTATTAAAATGAATAATGAACAAGATATAATTGATAACCTTAGTGATCTTGAAAGCTTTTTATTAAAAGTTGAAAGTGGTGGTTTAGGTTTAAAAGGTGTTGCGGGTGTCGGTATGGCAACAAACAACAATGATGGTAGCCGCTTTGTTGCGGTATTCGATGACCAACAAAAACTACTTTTGGCACGCACCATTACAGAAGATGTGTTTCAAGCGGGTCATGACTTGGTAAGAAATGGTGTGGCACGTAAACATTAATAAGAGTTAAACTTTATAAGAAGCGCCAATGGCGCTTCTTATAAAAATAGAAGTTAAGAGAACGTTCAAAATTCCCCTCTAAATTATCGCCCCATGAAAAAGTATTTAGCTTTTGAAATATAAGGTTTTTAGTTTTTTCTAGCATGTATTTAAGTGCTTTTTTAATAACAGATCCAAAAGCGTATACATAAGAGCCTGCGGATGTTGATTTAAGCGACAATGTTTAAAAGTAGTGTAAAGCGAATCAAGTAGTGTCTTTTTTATTTTAGGTGTTTAACTGTAAAAAACTCTACGTATCGGCAGTAGCTCAGATAACTTTACCGTTATTTGATCGATTATGTACTTTATATGAATAAATCTTATGAAAACTTAAATAAGACCAAATAAAGCTAAAATAAGTTCAATTTTTATTACAAATAAAATAAAAATGGATTATAATTTAGTTGAACAATCAAACAAAAGGGTTGGTTTGGTGCTGGAGTAATTGCCCAAACATAGCTCGATTAAACCAAGGGTCAATATGAAATATATTTATATCTGTTTAGCTTTAATATTATTACCTAGTGTTGCTCAAGCATCAGACGATTTTAAAATCTCTGGTTTTGCAACGTTAAGTGCGGTAAAAACGAATAAGCAAGACATCGAGTTTATTCAAAATAACACACTACCAAGTGGTTCTGATGATCATTGGAGATTTGACAACGACACAGTACTAGGCATACAAGGTCAATACAAGATATCAGATAAGTTATCAGGCGTAGTGCAATTGCTTTCACGTCGTAACTACAAAAATAACTATCAGCCATCATTAGACTGGGCTTACATCAGTTATAAATATAATTCAAACCTTCGTTTAAGAGCTGGACGCTTCGTATCACCTGTATTTTTGGGTTCAGACACGCGTAACGTTAACTACTCTAACGTTTGGGTTAGACCTGTTATTGATTTATATAGCCAAGCTACGATTAATAATATAGATGGTGTAGATGCTATATACAGTAACTTTATTGGTGATGGCGATATCTCGTACCAAATACAAGCTTATGCAGGTAAGTTTGATAAATTATACTTCCCAGGTAAAAGTTACATTAAGTTCCACCACATGGCTGGTTTAGTTGGAACAGTACAATATGACTCTTGGACTTTTAGAGCGGGATACATGAATGCTCAACATTCAACTCTTAGTGCCGAAGGCGATTACGTACCAGGTGACATGAGAATGTTGGTAAGTACAGATTATCAATTAGGGCTAACTATAGATCCTCAAAATGATAACTGTGCAGTTGGTACTTGTTCAGAAGTTGTGCCAAATGCAGGTGATGTATTTAGTATCATTCAGCGTAAACGTAGACCATTCAACCTTACAAGCCTTGCTGTAGTTTATGACAACGGCAGCTACTTTGGTCAATTTGAGTGGGCTCACAGAGAAGCAAGATCTTCTTTATCTAACGGTATAGCAGCTTACGGTATGGTTGGATACAGATTAGATTCATTTACTCCTTATGTTGGTTACTCATACGCTAAATCTTTAACTGAAAACTTTGCACTTGATGTTGATGCAGATATAAAGGCGAGTCTTGATTCTCAAGTTGTGGATTTAGGTAGTGAGCCGCTTGATCAATATGTTGTTAGAAACTCAAGTTCACGTTCAAATACAATTACAGCGGGTCTTCGTTGGGATTTTTATAAGAAAATGGCATTGAAAATGCAGTTTGATAGCTTCCGTCCTTTAAATCATGACGGTCTTGCGACTGGTGGTTCAGGTTTTCTAAACCGTACTAACGAAACGCTTTCAGCTACTGGCAAAAATATTATTGTATCAACTGTATCGTTAGATATTATTTTCTAAAGGAAGAATCCATGAAAATCTTTAAAGCAATTTTCTTCTTAACAATTTTATCTGCTATTGTAACGACTTCAAGCAGTGCAGCATTATCTGTTGTTGTAAATAAAAGTAACACATCTGAGCTTTCTGAAGCGCAAGTGAAAAATATTTTTATGGGTAAGTTGGGACAATTTACTGACGGAACTGAAGCTGTACCTGTGTTGTTTGAAGCAGGAAAAGGTGCTAGAACAGCATTTGACGACACTGTTTTACAAAGAAACACGTCTCAAGTAGATGCGGTATGGTCCAAGCTTATTTTTACAGGACGTAGAAGTCCTCCTTTACAAGCTAAAGATGCTAGTGAAGTTTTAAAAGAGATTAGTTCTAACCCTAAAGCTATTGGTTACCTAGAAAGCGGTGACGTTACAGATAGCGTAAGAGTACTAGCTACTTTCTAATTTATTAAGTGCATAGACATATATAAAAGCTCTCGTGATACCAATCACGAGAGCTTTTTTATTTTAAAAGTGTTAGGGCGCGTTGACCTTTGTGGATTGAAATTTGTTCAATCTAGGGGCGATTTAATCGCGGCGCGAGGTTTGTAACCTAGTGGGCTCGGTAACTGCTCCTGCGTTACTCTAATGGCTTACATCCCTGTAAGAATAAGTAAAAACCGAGCAAAGC
>NZ_PNDU01000050.1:0-1615 GCF_005886635.1 Pseudoalteromonas sp. S558
ATTTGCTTGAAATGTCTTTAGCGCCTGTGCGGGGAGCTGCACTTGAGCGTAACGGAAGGTAAACCCGAGAAATTTCGAGCCTGATACGGGACCGACTCGACTTTTCGATTCATTCACTTTGAGTTTTAATCGCTGAGTGATAAACGCAGTAATTTCCCGTTGGATTATGAGTCCTTCGCTTTTCGTTTTTACTAAAATGATTATGTCATCAGCGTAACGTGCAAACTTAAGGTGTTTGTAGGTTAGCTTCTTATCTAATTCATCGAGTAAAATATTGGAAAGTAAAGGGGATAATGGCCCACCTTGAGGGACTCCTTTGGTTGACTCAAACCACAGACCCGTTTCGCGCTCTGCGATCCCCGCTCGGAGGTATTTACCAAGTAGGCGCATGAGTGCTTTGTTTTTGACTTTACGACCAACACGATTCATCAGCATGTCATGGTTTACTTCATCAAAGAACTTAGACAAGTCAATATCAACTGCTGTTTTATAACCTTGTTTAACACAAGATTGAACATGATTTACTGCTTGGCTGGCTCTTTTATGAGGGCGATAACCATAACTATGTGGTGAAAATAGAGGCTCAAAGTAAGGGCTAATCACTTGAGCAATAGCTTGTTGGATCACTCTGTCGATAACAGAAGGGATCCCAAGCATTCGCTCACCGCCATCGGGTTTGGGTATCATCACGCGTTTGACTGGCAAGGGTTGATAAGTGCCGCTAAGTAATTGTTGTTTAATACCCAGCCAATGTAACTTAGCGAAGTCATTAAATTCCTCAATACTCATATTATCAATACCCGCAGCCCCTTTATTGCGCTTAACATGTTGCCATGCTGCACCAATATTGTGGTTGCTCAGTACCCTTGCCATCAGGTCACGATCTGTTTGGTTGTATTCATTCGAGGTATTATTCACAGTCGAACGCTGTTCATCACTATCACAACACGGTGATCTATGTGAATTCAAGTTCATTTGTAGTATCTCCTCTGGTTAAGATGTTCAGGCCTTCACCGTGTCCCCTCCATTACGATGGGCGTTTGGCTACTATGCCGTCTGCTGACTTCTGATAAATCACTCTAGCGATTACTCGATAAAGCGCGTCGAAACTAACGCTTGTTTACTGCTATTTCGCTCGCTGTAGGTCGCAGCAACCAAAGCGCCAAGGGTTGAACAACCAGTCCCTAACTGGTAATCTTCAAGCGTTAGCGCGGATGCGTGTTTATCAGATCTCCCCGAATAAGGTGCATCGACTTTCTCTGCACAACTGCATCATTTACGGTGGCCGTTAGATCACATGACTTCGCTATCTTGTGCTAGCTCGTCTCCAGCCTACGCCTCATATGATGTTTTTGTTCATCAGCTCACAGATTTGCTAGCGGCTTCCTCTAGACTATCTCTCGCGATTTAGCCCTTGCCATTCGCTAGTAGTTATCGTTTAATAACAGTGTGTTATTTAAACGGTGATCTTCCTACAGAGGACTTTCACCTCATAAGTCAATGCCCATGTCGGGCGTACACAAGTAAATAAACAAGGACACGTAACAGTTGGCTACGTTACGCTTCGCTACACAATTTTAGCCAACCATTACTTAGCCTGTTATTTAGGCGTTGG
>NZ_PNDU01000498.1:0-600 GCF_005886635.1 Pseudoalteromonas sp. S558
ATGCCCATAAATAAAAGGCGAAACAGAGCAAGAAAAGCGTCGACTAAAACGCAGTAAAGGCAAGCCACGATTATTTACCTCAGACGATTTTCATTATGATGAAGCAACCCAAACCTGCCGCTGTCCCGCAGGCAACGATATGTGGCGAAGTGGGGTTAATGTAAAAAGTCATAACCAACAATACACACGATTCTGCGGTTACTTAAAAGACTGTAGAATATGCCCGCTACAGCAGCAATGCATGCGGAAACCACCGATAGAAAGAGGCCGACAAGTTCAGTTTATAAATAATGAATCACGTAAAAAGCTGAGCTACATCGACAAAATGAAGGTCAAAATAGACAGCCCGATGGGGCGACGACAGTATAGCAAACGACTCGGGTGTATAGAGCCAGTGTTCGGAAACATTACAGTGAATAAAGGGATGAATAAATTGACCTTACGGGGTCAAGCGAAAGTGAATGCGCAATGGCAATTGTATTGCCTTGTTCATAATATAGAAAAGCTGCAAAACACGATGCATTAAGAAGGGGAAGTCCTTTGTAGTGGTCAATAAAATTTGGCCACAGTTTTAGAATCTTTGTATCTGACCTCAGATTC
>NZ_PNDU01000499.1:0-442 GCF_005886635.1 Pseudoalteromonas sp. S558
AGGTAAGGGAGCCGGTATTTTCACCTTTTGTACAGATCAAAAGGGCGGCCTACATGACTTGGTGAAACAGCATAACCTGAAAGGCTTAAAGTTTACTGAGGTAAATGCGGTTTAATGTATTAGCATTCGTTATTTGCTCTCTGAATTAGCGGTGTATGCATAAAGGCACTTTTGGTAACCGATACCACAAAAGCAATGGCCGCATCCGACCTTTTCCCACTTTCTGTTTGACTGACCGCATATATTAGACTGTCAGGTTTGATTAAGCTCTATTAGCCACGCCTGACAAATAAAGAAATTAAACTAGACAGCCACTCTAATTGCACAAATAATATTGCGTCACTAAATTTACGTTTTTGGGCTAATAGTTAACCCTTTTTTATATAGTTACTGGAACCTGACTCATCAAACAAAATTTTGGATGAATGTCTGCGTAATTGTA
>NZ_PNDU01000500.1:0-3068 GCF_005886635.1 Pseudoalteromonas sp. S558
GAGGTTTGTAACCTAGTGGGCTAAGTAAAAACCGAGCAACAAAGAGTTAATCGTCCCTAGAAAGAACCCAAAGGGCAGCGCATGTTTGGCATTTATGCTGCGTTATCGCCTATTTATGGGGAATAACCACACTACATAGGCTCTGCCTTGCCTAAAAACCAAACACACTGCTGCAAATTCAACCACCAAAGTTCAATACGCCCTAGCAATCATAATCTTGCATTAGATGCTAATACAAATAAAAAACTGTCCATAAACCAAGCAGTAACGCAAACTTAAATAAGAATCAAAACCAATAGTAAAGCAATGATTTTTATAGAGAAAACTTGCAATTCATTCGATTTATACTACACTGCCTACAATTGAAATAGTTAAGGCGATTTATCATGAAAGGTAATCAAAAAGTAATCGATGCGTTTAATACATTGTTAGCTAACGAGTTAGCGGCAATCGATCAGTATTTTATACACTCGCGCATGTATGACGACTGGGGTTTAAACAAGCTATACGAGCGCCTTAACCACGAAATGGAAGAAGAAAAAGATCACGCAGATTGGCTTATTAAGCGTATCTTGTTTCTAGAAGGTGTACCAAATATGACTAAGCGCCGTGATTTACTTATCGGTAGCGATGTAAAAAGCATGATGCAAAACGATTTAACACTTGAGCTTGAAGTAGTCGCGTGTGTTAAAGATGTAATCGCAATATGTGAAGAACAACAAGATTACCAATCTCGTAGCATTTTAGAAAAACTGTTATTTGATACAGAAGAAGATCATGTTTACTGGTTAGAACAACAACTTGGCTTAATTGATAAGATTGGCTCTGAAAATTATCATCAAGCACAAATGGCTTAGTAGGAGCATATTATGAAAGGCGATAAAGACGTTATTGCGGCGCTTAACAAAGTACTCGCTAATGAGCTTGTTGGTATTAACCAATACTTTTTACATGCACGCATGTTTAAAGATTTTGGCTTTACACAACTAGATAAAGCAGATTACAAAGTATCTATTCAAAAAATGAAAAACGCCGATCGTTTAATCGAGCGTATTTTATTTTTAGAAGGTTTACCAAATCTTCAAGATTTAGGCCGATTACGTATTGGTGAAAACAGCGAAGAAATGATTGCAGCTAATATGAGTTTTGAACTCGATACAATCGGCGAGTTACAAAGTGCCGTTAAACTGGCTGAAAGCAAAAAAGATTATATTACCCGTGAAGCCCTTGACCACATTTTAAATGAGCAAGAAGAGCAAATTGATTGGTTAGAAACCCAACAATTACTTATTAAAAATACGGGTATTAAAAACTACTTACAGTCTCAACTGTAAATAGTAACAAGCATAAAAAAAGCAGCTATAAGCTGCTTTTTTTATATCTAAATTTTATATGTAATTAAGCTACTTGATCCGTTACATCTGCAATCTGAATCAGCCTGCGATTTAGGATCTTTTTAGTACAGCCACAACACTTACCGCATTGGCTGCCCACTTTAAGCTCTTTAGTTAATTCACGCATGGTTGTTGCACCATCGTCAATTGTTTGCTCAATTTTTTTATCAGTCACACCGTGACATAGACAAATATACATGAATACAAACCACTCTCAATTACATTTAGTACGTACATACTAATCTAAACGAAAATAGTTATCAATTATTTTATTGGCTAATAAGTCTCTTTTTTAACTTATTTGGCCAGCGCCACTTAAGTTGAGAATTCGCGGCAGCTTGAGAATAGTTTTAATTTTAAGCAAGGCGTGGCACTCAGATTGAGATTTATTAATTAGAGTCTACCTTAAATTTAAGTAAGATTAGGTTTAGGTAAATATTTGAATGGTTCAGAATTAATTACTTTAAGGCTTTAAAAACCTTAATGTATAAATACGAAATTTATGGATGGGTGATTTCCGGTTTGTGCCAACAGCGGACACTGGTAACGTCTTGTTAGAGCACTTTTAGAAATTAACTACAGGGTTACCTATACTTTCTAGTAAAGAACTATATTGTTCAGGATCTTTTTCATTTATTTTATTCAAAATGAATTGAGCTGACGTTTTCATTTCAGGTATCTCTACAGGTGTAATACTTCGCTCGAAAACACCTGCTAGATGCGAATATTCATTGGTAATTCTTTCAATTAAGATTTTAGAGCGAACATCACCACCAAAAAATTTAACTAATTTAGTGTTATCACTTTCGTTAGCGTTCGGATACTTGAAATATAAGAATGCTTCAAGAAATTTACGAGCACTGTTAGCATAATTGTAATAACAATCATGTTCATCTGATGCTGCTATGTCTGGAGCATTTGCACATTTAAATACTTGATGGAATAGGTAGTTAAATTCAGTGACATAACTTTTTAAATAATTAGGCATTAATCGAATATTACTTTCTTGTTCGTTCCTTTCAACGATGAAATATCTTCTCTCTAAGTTATTACCATGTATATCTTTGGGTAATATTCTTTTCAAGTATTTAAGGAAGTCTAGATTGTGAGTTGAAATAAATAATTGACTAAATGAGCCTGAATTAACAATTTCGCTATTAATCAAGCCGAACACAAAGAAGATGTGATTGTTATCAAGACTAGAAATAGGATCATCAATATAAACAATTGGTTTATCCCCCTTAGTATCAATGTCCTCTAACTTAGCCATAAAGTAACAAAAAGCGACCAAGCTACATTCACCTTCACTTAAATGGTGGGCTTTTTTTCCATGTCGAATAACCTCAAATCTATAACCATCTGTACTTTCAATAGAGCTAAGAGATATTTCTTTGTGTCCAAAGAAATCATTCAAATATTCGTTAACTCGATCGGCTCCTTTGGTTTCATCTTTTAATTCAGATTTTAACGCCCTAATTTCATCTTCTACTATTTTCACTTCACCATGTGCTTTTGCATTACTTTTTACACAGTCCGACTCAGTAACTTTAAGATCTGATATTTTTTTCAATTCGTCTTGATACTTAATATTCTTCAAAAATAAATAAACTTCATTTAAACGCAGACTTTCTTTCGCTTTTGATTTTTTGCTACTTTTGTAGTGGTACAGTGATT
>NZ_PNDU01000501.1:0-455 GCF_005886635.1 Pseudoalteromonas sp. S558
ATAACTTTGTAAAAATATTTTTGAAGATTTAGTTAGGATTTTGTCAATATACTTGCCAATAAGTTCATTGCAATGCCAGTTTAGTTCCTTTTTAAAATAAGTATTTACATAAACAATTACGTTATCCGCATTGGTCACCAATGCGCCACTTAAAAAGTAATCAGCAGAGTAATCTGTAACTCTATTATCATCTAATT
This sequence comes from Pseudoalteromonas sp. S558, assembly GCF_005886635.1. Classification (NCBI taxonomy): domain Bacteria; kingdom Pseudomonadati; phylum Pseudomonadota; class Gammaproteobacteria; order Alteromonadales; family Pseudoalteromonadaceae; genus Pseudoalteromonas; species Pseudoalteromonas sp. S558. The sequence continues at coordinate 198 of NZ_PNDU01000501.1, forward strand.
GATGCAGGGGCATTAAGGTTAACTCACAAAGTCAATAATCGAACGGCCGACTGTTTCTGGGTGAGTCATATGAATACAATGACCATGTGCGCTTATAACTTGGAGCGTAGCGTTAGGTATTTCATTTGCGACAAATTCGCCTACAGATGGAGCCGCTAAAGCATCATGCTCACGTAGTAACACTAATGATGGCTGTTGTATATGTTTAAGCGTCTCGCGAGAAGCAGATAAAAAAGTGGCTTCTGGAACGGTTTTTGC
>NZ_PNDU01000502.1:0-664 GCF_005886635.1 Pseudoalteromonas sp. S558
CTCGAGCAGATATATTCAAGAGCTAACGGCGTTGAATTTACTTGCAATAGGCCCGCTATTGACGCGTAAATTCGCCTTGCTTTCACTGAAAATCTCTGGCTAGAGAAAATAAATTTAAATATCACCATAGTTCACTATGTTAGTAAATCTCTTAACCAGAGTTCAGGTTAGTTAACTTACTAATTTTTAAAACATAAGGAAATACAATGAATAAAATAAATACGGATGTAAATTATAAAACAATGGCCGGTAATGCGCGCTTAGTTATGCTTGGCGAATCAAGCCATAGCACTGCTGGTTATAAGTATGAAGCAATTAAGGCGATCAAACAGTTAAAAGCTGCAGGTTTTACACATTTTGCAATTGAAATGCTGCCACGTTCAATGCAAGAAAAAATAGAGTTTTATCAGCGAACAGGTAAAGGTTTCAAAGAAATTCAGCAATATTTTGATGAAAATTGGGCTTGGGGATATTTAGTTCCTAAAGCTTATAAAATAAACTAGACACCCACCCTAATTTTTGCTGTTTGGCGAACTAAGTACTAGGCTTTGTTTAGTGCAAGAGCAGCAGGGTGTCTTATGGCTATCGACAGAATAAACTAGACACCCACCCAAATTTTGCTGTTTGGCGTCCCGAATTCATTATGCAAGTGCACCATTAAACA
>NZ_PNDU01000503.1:0-411 GCF_005886635.1 Pseudoalteromonas sp. S558
ACAATGATAAAAACAACGAGTTTATACGCAAGCAAGCTTTGCGTCTACAAGTAAAACTCATATCTACACTTTGGCGGTAGATGGTGAGCTTGCTCACGTGAAAAGCGCAGCTTTTAATATCTTTATCATTTTAAAAACTCCTTTTTATACGCAAGCAAGCTTCGCATCTACAAGTAAAACTCATATCTACACTTTGGCGGTAGACGTCGAGCTTGCTCACGTGAAAAGTGCAGCCTTTAATGTCTTTACCATTTTAAAAACTACGTTTTTATACGCAAGCAAGCTTTGCGTCTACAAGTAAAACTCACAGCTGCACTTTGGCGGTAGACGTTGAGCTTGCTCACGTGAAAAGCGCAGCTTTTAATATCTTTACTATTTTAAAAACTACGTTTTTATACGCAAGCAAGTTTC
>NZ_PNDU01000504.1:0-324 GCF_005886635.1 Pseudoalteromonas sp. S558
GAACGATGGGATGGTTTTATGGCTTCAAGCTACATTTAGTCGTTAATCATCATGGTGAAATTGTTGCTGCGAAAGTGACAACAGGAAATGTACATGATACTCAACCAGTCCGTGAATTAGCGAGCTGCCTGACGGATAAATTATACGGTGACAAAGGATATTTAAGTAAGGCTTTAGAAGCTGATTTGCTCGATAAAGGGGTAAAGCTCATTACGACGGTTCGCAAAAATATGAAGGCAAAAGCGATGTCATTATGGGATAGAGCGATGCTTTCAAAGCGTTTTATAATCGAAAAAATTAATGACCAACTCAAGAATATATACT
>NZ_PNDU01000505.1:0-1942 GCF_005886635.1 Pseudoalteromonas sp. S558
AGTGTTAGTTGGGTCTTGAACGCGGGTTGTACAGTTTTTACATCGTTTAAATTGTTAGCGCCGCCTAATCCAACAGATTGAGTTATTCTGATTGCTGCCATCGAAGCATCCTTTTCTTTAAATTTATATTTTTTCATTACAAAGTGTTACCAGTAAATCAACACCCACTATTTAAAGGGGCTGTCTTTGTTATTTCTTCCTATTTAATTTAATTCCTAGTCAGCTTAATGGTTTACGAGTTTTTAGGATTGCTTGACTTACGCCTTCCACTTCAAACTTTTTGAGTAATCTCGCTATCCCATGTTGTTTTTCAAAGTCGATTTCTTTTTGGTAAAGCGGAAATAATCTATAAATATTTACAGGATTATTGTTATAGCTAATTTTCTCTTCAAGCAATAAAGCAATACCTTGATATGGCATGCATTCAACTTCTCTGGAAATAATAATGACCCGTTGAGTTGGGTCTATTTCTACTTGGTTTATTACCTCTAACCAATCAAACAACCAAGGGTATGATTGAGTAAGCACTTCTTCTGCCGTATCAAAACCTTGTTTTGTTACTTCAAACATTATTTCAGCATCTTTATTGATGTTTTCAGAAAAAACTGCAAATTTGCCCTTTGCTTGTTTTGAATACAAAACACACGGTGATTCTTTACTTTGCACATCAGTCAGTGCGCCATAATGAGCACTTAACTTATCTTTAAACGTTTCTGTTATTGCTGATACATAATTAAGTTCGTTTAAATCCTCTTCAATGCTTTTATAACCTTGCCCACGACCATAACGAATAAGCTCTTCTTTACTTTCGTTATTCGCACCATTTTCTATCAGAAGCTTTAGTAGCTCTTTACTTTTACTATAAACAGCACAGGATAAAGGCGAACTTGAACCATTGTGGTTAACATTTGCTCCTAACTCGATGAGCTTCTTTGCAGCTGAAAATTCATCTGTAATAATTGAAAGGCATAATGATGTCCGATTAGAATCATCTGTACTTTCAATATCAAAAAATTTTGTAAACATCTCCAAAACATTCAGATTATCTTCTTGAGAAGCCTCATGCAGCCAGTTCTCTCCACTTGGACTTTTACTTTCTAGTAGAAAAGTATGCTTGATTAATAAATTTTCTAAAACTTCCGCTTCATCATTCAGCATTAGCTTAACGGCTTGCTCCATTAACTGTGAATTATTCAATATTTATTTCCTCTCGTGTGTTTAGCAGCTTTCTCACCTAACTTACGCAGTGCTTTAATAACTTTATTCTTGCTTTTATACTTTTTATGGGCATAAGCTAGCTCTTCATAAACCATTTTAGCCATTTCTTCAGTATGTAACCCTTCAATATTAGGTGCCCAGACTAAATTTTCAGGACCTTTGAGCCAATCAATTTCATACTCCTCTAAAATAGCTTTACTCTTAAGCACCCACTCTTTTTGCTTACCACTACCTTCTTTAAATACAATATGGTGAGCATGAGCATTTTCCATTTCTTCAGGGCTTGGTTTAGCAACGCCATGCTCTTTTTCTAAAATTTTACCCCAATGAATGTTGGCTACTTTTTCATTGTTATCAATATGCTGCTGAGCAAAATCTTTTATACTGACGGTTTGAGATATACTTTTGCCCGATGGCGTCTCTCTTGTTATTGTAATTTTATTTTCTTCAGGGAGAATATTTTCAAAGCTATACTCATGCTTTTTACGATTCACACCACCTTCTGGTGGATAATCAATAGTAGATATATCTTTATTATCGATTGGAGTACATGCTATCGCAATTTTAAAAATCGCATCTACTGTTTCTTGATCAAAACCATTACCTACTAATGAATTCAGCTTGTTTTTTAATCTTTTTTCACCCTCTTTACACAACAACCCCATCGGATCCACCCAATTCACTGGATTTGGCGCATATTGGTAATGGTTTATGCCACCGACTA
>NZ_PNDU01000506.1:0-1226 GCF_005886635.1 Pseudoalteromonas sp. S558
AACCACACTACATAGGCGCTGCCTTGCCTAAATACCAAACAGTCTGCTGCAAATTCACCCACCAAAGATCAACACGCCCTAAAATTTAGATAATAAAAAAGCGCCATCAAGGCGCTTTAGTTTGGTTTGTGCTAAAAAATTTATTTTTAAGCCGCAATACCACTATGACGCAGTAAAGCATCTACATTTGGCTCACGACCACGGAACTTTTTAAATAATTCCATTGGCTCTTCACTGCCGCCTTTTTCTAAAATATTTTGCATGAAGGCTTGCCCTGTTTCAGCGTTAAAAATACCTTCTTCTTCAAATTTAGAAAATGCATCAGCAGAAAGTACTTCAGCCCATTTATACGAGTAGTAACCTGCACTATAACCACCGGCAAAAATATGGCTAAAACCATTTTGAAAACGGTTAAACTCAGGCGGTTTAACGATTGATGTGCGGCTACGTACATCGTTTAGTACTGCTTGAATTTGGCATTGCTCACCCACTTTGTAATCGTTATGGATTTTAAAATCGAATAACGAAAACTCAATTTGACGTAGCATTTGCATGCCTGAGTTATAGTTTTTAGCCGCTAGTAACTTATCAAGTAGCTCTTTAGGTAACGGCTCGCCCGTTTCATAATGACCTGAAATAAAGCTCAGTGCTTCTTCTTCATAACACCAGTTTTCTAAAAACTGACTAGGAAGCTCTACTGCATCCCATGCAACCCCATTAATACCCGCTACTGGTGCTGCATCAACTTGAGTTAACATGTGGTGGATACCATGACCAAACTCATGAAATAAAGTAGTTACTTCGTCATGAGTAAACAGCGCCGGTTTATCGCCAACCGCCTTATTAAAGTTACACACTAAATAAGCCACTGGAGTTTGTAGTTCGCCGTTAGCGCGTACTTTACGACCCATACAGTCATCCATCCACGCGCCGCCACGTTTGTGGTCGCGTGCATATAAATCGAGATAAAAACGTCCGCGTAGAGTATTGCTACTATCTACAATTTCAAAAAAGCGTACATCTTTGTGGTAGCTGTCAAAGTCAGTAACTTCTTTTACGCTAATACCAAATAAGCGGTTAACGGTTTCGAATAAGCCACTTAATACTTTATTTGCTGGGAAGTAAGGACGTAGGACTTCGTCTGAAATTGCGTATTTTTCTTGCTTAAGTTTTTCGCTGTAGTAACCAAAATCCCATGCCTCTAATTCAGAAATACCATGCTTTTG
>NZ_PNDU01000507.1:0-652 GCF_005886635.1 Pseudoalteromonas sp. S558
GATTATAAAAACTAACACAAATAAAAATACAACCTTTATATTTTTACTTAACGCTAATTTTTCAGATTTCATTAAATTACCATTAATCATTTTTTAAATAAGGTATTGCAAAGAGGTTATGCATAAATTTTATAGGATTTTCTTTATACATATTACTAGCATCTCGTAAGTTATTGTGTATTTTTTGTAAATTATTTTTCGCATTACTTTCAGCAATCCTTAAACTAGTTGCTAATTTCTTAGTTAAGGTCTTTGTGTCAATAAAATTATATGCTAGTAAGGCTATAGCTGAACTTACAATAACTACTGCCAAAATTGGACCAACGGCAACAACTGCAGCTGTGCCAGCTAAAGAAGAGACACCTGCCCAAGCAATACCTGATGATGCGTCAGCAATTGCTAAATCAACAGAGACCCCGCCTATAAAATCGTGCCAGAGTTTTTTATCATCGAGCATTTGGTCTACAGCATGAAACCCAACAGATATCAGGATGCTTAAAACAAAGCCCGGTTTAACTGCTTTTAATTAGTAAATAAAGCTGTTACGCCCTCCAAAAAAATTAGCTAATTTAACCATGCCTATTCCTTATTTATTCAATCGTGCTAAGTCAAAAATTCGGCTCTCGGAACAAACATTTAGTTCAATTTATTA
>NZ_PNDU01000051.1:0-698 GCF_005886635.1 Pseudoalteromonas sp. S558
GCAATCCATATAGATTCTGAAACCTGTGCTTAGGGTGAGTATGTGCTTTAAATGCGAGGGTATTAAGTGTTGTTGTCATAGTATTTCCAGCCCTACTTTGTCCGGTCTATGTGGCGGCTTAGTACCCGATATAACTGTCAGCTCCTTCGCCATGTACAGGGCTTTCCCCTGCCCAGACTACTATGGGCTGATCTGACTTCCAAAGGGTCATCGTTAGCTTTGCTTTTCGTTAAGCTTCCCTACCACCATCCTTGTGGAACACCTTTGGATCTCTCAAGTTCTCAAACCATCTCTTTATACATGCCACGGCTTTGAAACTCCGCTGACTCGCCACAACCTTACTAACACGGCTGTTTTGCATGGACTTCGGTGGCGTTGCAAACCTCGTCAGTCAGATCTAATATTTATCGGAGCGATATCAGCACTTCAGGATCACGATAACCCCTATGGCCTGCATAATTCTCTGTGTACGCTTCGCCAATCTTGTTCGTGTGATGCTATCCTCATAACTGAAAAGCAATTGCTAATCCCACACTCCGCCAAAGGCGCAACACTCAATACGGGTGGTTAGTTAGACCTTGCCCGACAGGGACTTGCACCCTGCAAGATGGATCAAGCTTAGCTTGACGCACCAACGAGCCTGTAGATTAACTCGTTTTTTTTATTTATTTTTATTGATAAACAAACCATAGCTGAGT
>NZ_PNDU01000508.1:0-756 GCF_005886635.1 Pseudoalteromonas sp. S558
TTAAAGAAAAGGATGCTTCGATGGCAGCAATCAGAATAACTCAATCTGTTGGATTAGGCGGCGCTAACAATTTAAACGATGTAAAAACTGTACAAACCGCGTTGAATACGCTACTCAACCTAATTACCCCTACTAAAAAATTACTCGTAGATGGCCGTTTAGGCTCACGGCCTGAAAACTCTAAAACGGTAGCGGCTATTAAGCTCTTTCAAAGTAAAGTTGTGAATATGGTACGCCCAGACGGAAAAATAGACCCAAATGGCCGCACTCATAAAAAAATTAATGAAAAGTTGGCTAGTGCTGCAGTGGTTGCGGTTGTTCCAATATCTGGCAATTTAAAAACGAAACTAAAACAAAATATGATGAAATATGAAGGTAATGTTCCTCATATGTATTTAGATACAAAAGGGTATGTAACCGTTGGCGTAGGTCATTTATTAAAAGATGTTGAAGCTGCAAAAAAGTTCCTTTTACCGTTCGGGATACGGGAGTTGTTGCAACAACGAAGCAAATTGAAGATGAATTTAAACTAAGTAAATCAAGACCTTTTGGTAAGGATGAAGGTTTTGGGCGTTTTAAACCTTTTACTAAGTTAATAATTACTGAAGCTGTTGCAAATGCCCAAGTTGATCAGCATATTAAAACGTTTGAAAGTGAGCTTAAACGTATATACGGAGCCTCAGAATTTGCAAGTTACCCTGATGACGTTAAGTTAGCCTTATTTGATCTAATATTCAATTTAGGGATGACTAAACT
>NZ_PNDU01000509.1:0-1369 GCF_005886635.1 Pseudoalteromonas sp. S558
CCCAGTTGAGCAGAATATTAAAACGTTTGAAAGTGAGCTTAAACGTATATACGGAGCCTCAGAATTTGCAAGTTACCCTGATGACGTTAAGTTAGCCTTATTTGATCTAATATTCAATTTAGGGATGACTAAACTTAAAGGTACTTTCCCTAATTTTAATAAGTATATGAAAGCGCAAGATTTTAAAAAGGCGGCTATTGAATCAAATAGAAAAGATGTATCTGCTGAACGAAATGCTTATGTCCGCAATTTACTGGCGAATGCAAAATGATGAAGAAGTTAATTTTACTTGCATGTATTAGTATCTCAAGTACTGCATGTGCAGAAATAGAAAAGAATAAAATAGCACCGATATATAGCTCGGAAAATAAAACAGATAGGTATTTTACAGCGCCTACAACATTAGAGAAACAAGAGCAGGTTAAAGCTCTAATTGATAAAAAGTGGTACTTTGAGGAAAACCTTCTTAAAGATGGCAGCCCAGATAGAGTAGTTACTAGTTGTAATAGTTTATTTAATGCTTTAGACGAAGGGTTTAACGCACTTAGTTACCGACAACAAGATGTTATAAAAGCAATGAATAAAGTGTGTTTAATATGGGCACATATGGGGGAGCTAAATGCTTCTGACTCTAGTTTTTTGACTGATTTTGAGCATAGCTCAGCACTACCGGAACAGATGCCTCCTGAGCTTTCTTTAATTATTTCAAACGACGATGAGCGCCGCTTAGCAAAAGCGAGTAGCTGGGAAGAAATGAGCCATATTAAAAAAATGAAGTCATTAAATAAAGACCAAGCAATTTATTATGACAACAGCGGCGGCATTCAAAAACTGACGGTCATGGCAAAAGGTGATTATAACAACGACGGCATAGAAGATATGGTGTTGTATATGGATAATAGTGTTGAAGAGGGGAGTTACGGATCTACTTATGGTTATGTGGTAACACGGCTAGCCGCTGATGCGCCATATACGCTAATTAAGCAGTTCTAATTACGTCAAGTTTAAAGCAAATAAGCGATCAGCAGCTAAATAAAGTATCCACTTTAAAGCGTATTACACTGACACCCATCCTCGTCTTGGGGAGTTCTAGCTGCTATAAAAGTGTATTGACTACCAAGTTTATTTCTTTTAGCCGGAGTAAACCTTGAGTTAGCTTCATGGCTTGTAGCTAGCAGACATTTAAATATAGTGTATGAGAGTAGTTAACCTGAACTATGGATAATAAATCTATCTCAAGCAGCTATTTTCAGCACTAACTGCGTTGAATTTACTTGCAATAGGCCCGCTATTGACGCGTAAATTCGCCTTGCTTTCACTGAAAATCTCTGGCAAGAGAAAAAAAATTTTACTAACACAATGATTCAAT
>NZ_PNDU01000510.1:0-2042 GCF_005886635.1 Pseudoalteromonas sp. S558
AATATTTTTAATTACATTGTATTAGTAGTAAATCGACACTCACTATTTAAAGTGGGTGTCTAGTTTATTTTGCACTAAACAAAGCCTAGTACTTAGTTCGCCATACTGCAAAAATTAGGGTGGGTGTCTAGTTTATTCTTCCTTGAATTCGGGATTTATTTCATGACTAAGTCGAACTTTTAACTGCCTTTCTTTATTACGTTGGTATTCATTCCCAAACATTAAATAACTCCTTTTAATTTATTACCAAGATGCTTAAATTTAATTTACCCGAATTACCATGCCAAACAGCTTTTGGTATTTTTATTCCCAGTAATAGCCCAATATTTCTATAAAATAAAAACAGATGGGCCTGTCATTTTTAAATTGCATTCAACGATATAGTTCCATTTCCATCAAATGTTTGCCATATTGTTCCATTGTCATAAAGCGTTTTCCTGCTAAGTAATAATCTCTTTCGATTTCTTGCATTGCTCTATTAATTTGCTCTTCATTCAGTTTATTTTCATATCTAAAGCTCCAGCTTTTTTTTAGCTCTTGCAAATTAAATGGTTCTTTACCTATTTTAGCTGACTCATTTATAGCTTCATTTAACATTTTTTGACTTTCGTTTTCATTCTTCTTTCTTATTTCCAATAACCTTTTATCTTGTTCGCTCATGAGTCACTCCAATTATTTGCCATGTTCATCAACTGCTTGTTTTCACACTGATAAAAGCCTAGTACTTAGTTCGCCACACTGCAAAAATTAGTGTGGGTGTCTAGTTTATTTTTCTGAATTCCCTCGATAATGAGTTTGGTCGCACTTACTACATTAGCAAATACTTCAGAATGTCATATTTATTGGTGGGTTATGGTCAATGGTGCACTTGCATAATGAATTCGGGACATTCAAGTGGGTGTCATTGTTATTTTGTCTGAGATAGATTTATTATCCATAGTTCAGGTTAACTACTCTCATACACTATATTTAAATGTTTGCTAGCTACAAGCCATGAAGCTAACTCAAGGTTTACTCCGGCTAAAAGAAATAAACTTGGTAGTCAATATACTTTTATAGCAGTTAGAACTCCCCCATGACGAGGGTGGGTGTCAGTGTAATACGCTTTAAAGTGGATATTTTATTTAGCTGCTGAACGCTTATTTGCTTTAAACTTGACGTAATTAAAACTGCTTAATTAGTGTATAGGGTTCAACAGCGGCTAGCCGCGTTACCACATAACCATACGTAGATCCGTAACTCCCACCTTCAACACTGTTATCCATATATATCACCATATCTTCAATACCGTCGTTGTTATAATCACCTTTTGCCATGACCGTCAGTTTTTGAATGCCGCCGCTGTTGTCATAATAAATTGCTTGGTCTTTATTCAATGACTCCATTTTACTAATATGACTCATTTCTTCCCAGCTACTCGCTTTTGCTAAACGACGGTCATCGTCGTTTGAAATAATTAAAGCAAGCTCAGGAGGCATCTGTTTCGGTAGTGCTGAGCTATGCTCAAAATCAGTCAAAAAACTAGATTCAGAAGCATTTAGCTCCCCCATATGTGCCCATATTAAACACACTTTATTCATTGCTTTTATAACATCTTGATGTCGGTAACTAAGTGCGTTAAACCCTTCATCTAAAGCATTAAATAAACTATTACAACTAGTAACTACTCTATCTGGGCTGCCATCTTTAAGAAGGTTTTCCTCAAAGTACCACTTTTTATCAATTAGAGCTTTAACCTGCTCTTGTTTCTCTAATGTTGTAGGCGCTGTAAAATACCTTTCTGTTTTATTTTCCGAGCTATATGTCGGTGCTATTTTATTCTTTTCTATTTCTGCACATGCAGTACTTGAGATACTAATACATGCAAGTAAAACTAACTTCTTCATCATTTTGCATTCGCCAATAAATTGCGGACATAAGCATTACGTTCAGCGGATACATCTTTTCTATTTGATTCAATAGCCGCCTTCTTAAAATCTTGCGCTTTCATATACTTATTAAAATTAGGGAAAGTATCTTTGAGTTTAGTCATCCCTAAATTG
>NZ_PNDU01000511.1:0-866 GCF_005886635.1 Pseudoalteromonas sp. S558
TCACCATTTCAGATAAGAGTATCTATGTTAGGTACTGCTCCACTTAATGATGAAGTATTATTTACTGAATTATTAGATGTAATTGAGAGTTACCCTGAGTTTACGCCTGAGTTTTGGAGTTTAGAGGAGCGCGGCAAGTTGCCCTATGACCGCATTGGTATTTTAGCTAAAGCAACGGCGGTTAAAAAAGGTGGTGGTGAAGAAATTTATCTAAAGCGCAATAAATTGGCGAAATATTTTGGCTGCATTGACGTTATGCCTAAACAGCGCATTAATTTTGAATTTGATCCAAAACTAAACAGTAAACATTACCCAGCTTTATTTGAGTTTGCAGACCGCTTAGTACAAATATTTAAGCCTGATATCGCCTCTATACATATTGATCGGCCTTATCCTGATGAGCCGTGGGAAAGCGAGCGTGATGAGTATATTGAGATGATGGGAGAGGCCGCATTGCTAGCTCCAGTCGATTATTTTAAGGTCGGCCCCAAAGGGTTAGCAATGCGTACTTATTTGGGCCCGCATTACGTTAAGCAGTTTGGCCAAGAATTATTACTGAGCACACCAAAAACACAAACAGAACTTCAAACTTGGGGTGGCATTCGTCTTGATTTATCAGAAGCACCTTGGGAGTTAACTGAACAAGCACAGATTGAGCATTGGCAAACAGCCATGGAACATTTACGCCCAGCTAAGGTGTTTGCTGAGATGGAGGTTGACGTTGAGTATTGTGATATAGAGTGCACTAAAGCCGAAAACTGCACCATTGGTGGGTTAAATTATATCTAACTCAAAAGTAAAGAGGGTTTAGTGTGTGCATCTTATATTGAAGGTGTACATAGATAAAGTATCACTCGAATATTAGC
>NZ_PNDU01000512.1:0-804 GCF_005886635.1 Pseudoalteromonas sp. S558
AGGCAATGGCAAAAAAGTGGTAAAGGCTTCTGAGCTCAAAGTATTAGCACATGAAGTCGTTAGCACAAATAAAATGAGTATTGCCTTAGCCTGTCGTACTTTCATGATAAGTGAAACATGCTATCGCTATACGCCAAAACTGTCTGATGAAAATGAGAAAATTGCAGCGTTGCTATTGGATTTAAGCCAATGTCAGCGAAATTGGGGATTCGGTTTATGTTTTTTATATTTACGCAATGTTAAAGGCTACACATGGAATCATAAGCGCGTTTATCGTATTTACCGTGAGCTTGAGTTAAACTTGCGAATAAAGCCTAGGAAACGCTTAAATAGAGATAAGCCTGAGCCATTGGCAGTACCAGAAACCATCAATGAATGCTGGTCAATGGATTTTATGCATGACCAATTAGCGGATGGCAGAGCGTGTCGGTTGTTTAATGTCATTGATGACTTTAATCGTGAAGGGCTGACTATTGACGCTGATTTATCACTGCCTGCCGAACGTGTGATCCGCTCGTTAAATCAAATTATAGAATGGCGCGGTAAACCAAAAGCTATCAGATGTGATAATGGCCCAGAATATATTAGCAAGCAACTAGCGCAATGGGCGTTGAATAATGATATCGAATTACGGTTTATTCAACCCGGTAACCCGCAGCAAAATGCTTATGTAGAGCGGTTTAATCGTACGGTTAGGTATGACTGGCTAAGTCATTATATATACTGTGATATTAGTGAGTTACAAGATAAAGCTACCGATTGGTTATGGACTTATAATAATGAACGCCCTAACTTGGGACTAGT
>NZ_PNDU01000513.1:0-1153 GCF_005886635.1 Pseudoalteromonas sp. S558
CCTCTAGACGATGGGGACACAGAAAACTGCTACCCTAGGACAAAACACTAATTTTTGGTGGAGCCATGCGGGATCGAACCGCAGACCTCTTCACTGCCAGCGAAGCGCTCTCCCAGCTGAGCTATGGCCCCAACTTAATCAATACTCGCCATGATAAACACGTCGGGTATCGCTTAGTGCGGGGCGCATTCTATGCACCACCCAAAATAAAGTCAACAGTTTTTTACTTAGCATTATTTAAATGGTTTAATTTTCAACAAACTGGCTATCAAGCATGCTAAAAAACACAATTTGAATAGGAATCCCCTTTCATCGCTTGTAACTTAACCGCAACTTTAAAACTTTTAGCTAGAACTACTCTACTTTTCTGTTTCACACCCAATCTCTAATGAAGATAAAAGGTATACATTTATATGCAAATTAAATTTATGATGAATTCTAGCCATGTTTATCTTTCAAAAATGAATTTACCGTTGTGCATTTAGTTTTACGCTAAGTAAGGATAGTATGCTTATTTCTATAAAGCTCATTTGGTTATAACCCCCCTCGTCGCGATTACATACCCTAGATTGAACAAATTTAATAAACTTGGTCTTTAAAAGACAGCGCTAATTCTGCTAAGTGGTGAAAAATGACCACTTAAATTAATTGTGAGGCAATAAATATTGCACCTAAGAAAACCAACATGCTCCATTTAGAATGGTTTTTAGCTATAACTCATTTTGATCTAAAGATAAAAACTCGAATCCTGAAAGGTCATCAAGCCCTAACATAAAGCTAATGTGAACAGCGTCTACACTACATTTATTACAAACAGCTTAACTTATTTGAATCCAATGATTAAAACAAACGTAATTTAAGTACAGTGATAATACAATATTGCACTGTTCTCGAACGTTATTTAAACTACAACTTTGGATTTGATGATAAAATAGACTCCAACCCTGCCCCATTGTTTATAAAATCTTCATTCAGCACATTTTTATCATTCAAGTGTTGACACATTTCCAACTCTATCTATAATAGCGCCCCACAACAACGCAGCAATGCAATGTTGTTTATATGTGGGTGATTAGCTCAGTTGGGAGAGCATCGCCCTTACAAGGCGAGGGTCACTGGTTCAAGTCCAGTATCACCCACCACATATAAAACC
>NZ_PNDU01000514.1:0-414 GCF_005886635.1 Pseudoalteromonas sp. S558
CAGTGAAAACAAGGCGAATTTACACGTCAATAGCGGGCCTATTGCAAGTAAATTCAACGCAGTTAGCGCTGAAAATAGCTGATCGAGATAGATTTATTATCCAGAGTTCAGATTATTTAAAGTCTGTTAAATGAGATTAATAGTGGCGGGAAGGTGGCAAAACAGTTGATGTTTTACCACCGAAAGTAAACAAGCCTAAGGTTAGATAATAAATTTATCTAACGTTAGGCTTAGATTGAATAATTAAACCCAATCGTACTAGGGCGTGTTGATCTTTGTGGATTGAAATTTGTTCAATCTAGGGACGATTTAATCGCGGCGCGGGGTTTGTAACCTAGTGGGCTAAGTAAAAACCGAGCAACAAAGAGTTAATCGTCCCTAGAAAGAACCCAAAGGGCAGCGCATGTTTGGGAT